>CAYRNE010000036.1:0-12232 GCA_964425245.1 uncultured Devosia sp. | reverse complement strand
CGCAGCAGCACGTCGATGAGCGTCGTCTTGCCATGGTCGACGTGGGCAATAATGGCGATGTTGCGCAGGGGCATGGCGCGCGGGAATCCTGAGAGATGCGGGGAAGTCAGGGGGACTGCCTGTATCCGAGCCCGCCCTCATTCTCAAGGGGCTCTCTGGCTGCATCGTCAATGCAATCCGCTGATCTTAAGAAGGAATTCCGCGGACTAAGATCAATGCGTTGATCTTAGTCGGGTTTGACTGTAAATAAGATCAGCGCATTGATCTTACGGACCATGCTTCAGATTTCATCGGCAGAAGTCTACGACGCGCTGCGGGTTGAAAATCCCTGGTGGCGAACGCTCGGCAGCAACGGCCGATTGGCCGGGTTTCCGGCGCGCGCCTACCTGCCCGCCTTTTGCGAACTCGTCGAGCAGGGGGAAGTGGTTCGCTCCGTCATCCTTATGGGGCCGCGGCGGGTCGGCAAGACCGTGATGATCCTGCAGGCCATCGAACGCCTGCTCCGCCAGCAGGTTGCCGCCCATCGAATCCTCTATATCTCGTTCGACCGCCCTCTCTACAACGGCTTGACGCTTGAAGCCGTGGTAGCGGCCCATCTCGAACGCCACCCACAGGAGACGGCGCGCTTCTTCTTCTTCTTCGACGAGATACAGTACGTGCGCGACTGGGAGCGCGACCTCAAGAGTCTGACCGATCGCTATCCGGAGTTCCGGTTCGTGGCCTCCGGCTCTGCGGCAGCGGCGCTGAGAACCAAAAGCCAGGAATCGGGCGCCGGCCGCTTCACGGACTTCATGCTTCCGCCCCTGACCTACGATGAGTTCATCGCATTTCAGAATGAACCCTCGGAATCGCTCGATCGCCTGATGCACTTCGCGGAGGAGGGATTCGCGGACGCCTCCAAGCTGCGCGAGATCGACATCGCGTATCTCAACATACTCTTCGAGCGCTACCTCACCTATGGCGGTTATCCGGAGGCCGTGTTCTCCCCGCGGGTGCAGGGCAACCTCGACCGGTTCGTGCGCGAAGACATCGTCGAGAAGGTGCTGCTTCGCGATCTGCCGAGTCTCTACGGCATACAGGATACCCGTGAACTCAACAGCCTCTTCACGACGCTGTGCTACAACACTGCGCAAGAGGTATCGCTGGAGGGGCTTAGCAAGACCGGCGCCATCAGCAAGAACACGATAAAGCGCTACATGGAGTACCTCGAAGCCGCGTTCCTCGTCAGAACGCTGTCTCGCATCGACCGTGCCGCTCACAGGTTTGAGCGGCAGAATACATTCAAAGTCTACCTGACGAACCCATCGCTGCGCGCTGCGCTCTTCAGGCCGATCACACAGAACGATGCCGAGTTCGGCCCGCTCGTCGAGACTGCAATCTTCAGCCAATGGTTTCACTCGCCGACGAAAGAACCGCTTCACTATGCCCGCTGGGACAAGGGTGAGGTCGACATGGTCCTGCTGGGTGACGAAATGAAGCCGACGTGGTTTGCGGAAGTGAAATGGAGCGATCGTCATCTGTCGCGGCCGGAAGAGCTTCAATCGCTGGTCGGCTTCGTTCGCGCCCATGAGGCGACATTGGGTGAGGGGCTGGTGACCAGCCGCAGCAAGTTTGGACGGATACAGCTCGGTCCAATGACCGTGGAAGTCGTACCGGCCGCCATTCACTGCTGGCGCGTCGGGCGAAACATCGTGGCATCGCGGTTCAACGACGAGCCCGAACTCCCGCTGTAGTCGGAGGTTTGCACACGACGCCTCGGGACCTAGGATCGGCGGCGACAGGTGGAGGTTCGGGATGGCGGATGTTTTCGGACGCGGCGAGGTGGCGGTCATCACCGGCGGGGCGAGCGGCATCGGCCGCGCGGCGGCGACCCATTGCGCGAAGGCCGGGATGCGGATCGTCCTCGTCGACATGGACGAGAGCAAGCTCGTTGCGACGCGCGACACACTGGCGGACCTCGCCGGGTTCAGCCACTGCTTCGGCGAAAGGGTGGACGTTTCGGACTTCGCCGCCATGCAGGCCCTCGCGGCCAAGGTCGAGCGCGAATGGGGTGCGCCCTCGCTGCTCATGAACAATGCCGCGGCCTTCGTGTCCGGTGGCGAGGGCGGCATCCTCGATCCGCACGAGAACTGGGAGCGGCTCTTCGCCGTCAACGTCTTCGGCGCGATCAACGGGGTGCAGGCGTTCCTGCCCGGGATGCTGAAGGCCGGGAGGCGCGCCCGCATCGTCAACACCGGCTCCAAGCAGGGGCTGACCAATCCGCCGGGCAACCCGGCCTACAACACCAGCAAGGCGGCGCTGAACGCCTATACGCAGAACCTCGCGCGCGACCTCCGCGAGCGCGAGGGTGCACAGGTCTCTGCGCACCTGCTCGTACCCGGCTGGACCACGACTGGCGATGCCGCGCATCGGCCCGGCGCCTGGCTGCCCGAACAGGTTGTCGCCGAGCTGGCCGACGGGCTTGCGCGCGACGCCTTCTGGATCATCTGTCCCGACGACGAGACGACGCCGGAAATGGACAGGAAGCGCATCGTGTGGAACGCGCTCGATCCCGTACTCGGGAGGCCGGCGCTCAGCCGCTGGCATCCCGATTATAAGGACGCCTTCGCCGCGTTCATGAAGCTGGACCTGCCCGAGGGCTGGGGCGGGTAGCGCCGGCCCCGGTCTTCTCCGCCTCCAGGCGCGCCTCGTCGAGCATCAGAAGCTCGGTCACGTTCTCGAGGCTGACATAGCCTTCGAGCCGGCCGTCACCGCCGGTCACCGCGACGATCGGCACCTGCTGCTCCTGCATCAGCCGGATAGCGAGGTCGAGCCGCTGCAGCGGCTGCACCGCGGGGGTCTTGTTCGCCATCACCTGGCCGACGGGAGTATCCGCTCCCGTCGCCTTGATGCCGCTGACGATCGCCTCGCGCGTCAGGACGCCGGCGATGCGGCCCATGTCGTCGACGACGGGAAACTCGCGCTGCGTCGTGCGAACCAGCGCACGGCCCGCCTCGTCGAGGGTCTGGCCGGCGCGGAGCGATTCGAAGCTCGTGATCATCGCGTCGCGGATGCGCAGCCGGCGCGCCAGTTCGAGAAGGTTGGATTGCCCTGCCTCGGCGCCCGCGGCGAGATAGACGAAGATGGCAATGAAGACGAGGATGGCGTTGCCGCCGATGAGCCCGAGGAAGCCGAAGAGGAAGGCGACGCCCTGCCCGATCATCGCGGCGATCTGCGTCGCGCGGCGGCGACCCATGAAGTGGGCGAGCACGGCGCGCAGCACGCGTCCGCCGTCCATCGGGAACGCCGGGATCAGGTTGAAGATGACGAGGAAAATGTTCACCGAGGCGAGCCGCACGAAGAAATCGGGCTCGGGACTGTCGATGGCGGCGAGCGCCCCGGGATCGAAGCTTACCCGCATGAAGAGGACGATGAGGCCCGCGATGACGACGTTCACGAGCGGTCCCGCAAGCGCGATGACGATCTCCTCGACCGGTCTTTCGGGCATGCGCGATAGCCGCGCGAGGCCGCCGATAGGCAGCAGCGTGATGTCGGGGGTGGTGATGCCGTAGCGGAGCGCGGCAAGCGCGTGGCCCAGTTCGTGCAGCACCACGCAGGCAAAGACCGCAACGATGAAGAGCACCGAATCGATGGCCGCCGGCCAGCCGCCGACGAACCAGGCCGAGACGCCGATCCAGAGAAGCAGGATCAGGAACGTCAGATGGATGCGGATTTCGCTTCCCGCGACACGGGCAATGGTGACGGACCAGGACATCTGTGCCTCGATCGAACCCAGCACGAACAACATAGGAGCGGACTGTTGCGGGGCAACGCCCCTGGGCGCGATAAGCTCCGTTCACGTGCCGGCCAGCACGGCACGCATAGTGCGTGCCCGCCGGGGAGATCAAGGATGTACCAGCCGCCGCATTTCCGCGAGACCGACATCACCGCGCTGTTTGGACATATTCGCGCCAACCCGCTGGGACTTCTGATCTCGACGCGTGCAGCCGGCGCCATTGCCGATCCGGTTCCTTTCGTGCTCGCCGACGAGGGCGACAAGGGTATCCTCCGCGCACATCTCGCCCGCGCCAATCCGCAGCTCGCAGCGCTGCGCGACAACCCTGCGGCGCTCGTCGTCTTTCAGGGCGTCGACCGGTACGTCACGCCGAGCTGGTATCCGCAGAAGGCGATCGACCGGAAGGTTGTGCCGACATGGAACTATGCCATCGTCGAGGCGCGCGGCACGGCCCGGCTGATCGAGGATACCGATTGGCTCATGGCGCAGATCGGCGCATTGACCGACGCCCACGAAGCGAAGCGCGAGCGGCCGTGGTCGGTCGCCGATGCACCCTCCGCCTACATTGCGAGCCAGCTCAGGGGTATCGTCGGCGTCGAGATCGTCATCGAGGCGATCGAGGGCAAGTTCAAGGCCAGCCAGAACCGCCCGGTCGCCGACCGGGCGGGCGTCGCCGCCGGCCTTGCCGCCGACGGTGACGACCGTTCCCTCATGATGCGCGCACTGGTGAAAGCTCGCGGCGGTGTCTGACCGGCCGATTAGCCCTTCAGCGACCGCGGCTTGTCGGCGGGCGACCACAGCCCGAGGCCAAAGCCATCCGGATCCAGAAAGTCGGCGCTCCAGCCCCCCGGGGCTTCGCTGACCGGGGTGACGATCGTCACGCCCTGCTCGACGAGGCCGGCGACGATGTCGTCGATGCCGCCGTCGGGCAATTCGAAGATGAGCGCGGGCGAACTGCCGCGCGCGGCTTCCATCTCGAAGAAGATGATGCCGAGACCCTGGTCGAGCTGACCCTGCAGCCAGTAGGGCTCGGCGCCCTCCATCCGGGAGAGTTCGATGCCCAGGACCTCGGTGTAGAACTTCTCGGTCCGGGCGATGTCGGCGACATAGAAAACGATGCTCGCGCGCTGCGGCTTGGGGATCATGGCGGACTCCTGTTGCTTGACCCATCACTGCCCGGTTGCCGCGTCGCACCGGTTTGTGAGCGGCGAACGACGAAAAGATGCCCGTCCGGATCGTGGCTCGCGAACAATCCGCCTTCCCGGCTGAGCCTCGGCTGCAGGGCACCGCGGATGCGGCCGTAATCGAGCGGCAGGACGAGACCCGGCGTCGCCTCGGGCCAGTAGACGCCGAGCCGGGCGAGCCTGCGCTTCAGCGTGCTGAGGCGTTGGCGGAGCGCGGTATCGGGGATTGCGAGCAGATAAGCGATTTCGCGCCGGCTGTGACCGGTGAAGGCGAGCGCGGCGACCGCCTTGAGCGCGGAGGGCAACTTCTCCAGCGCGGTAGAGAATGACCCGGCCGGTACCGGCTGCGCCCGCAGGGCCTCTATTCTTTCCTCGTGCCACAGCGCCTCGCGGCGCCGGCGGCGCGCCATGCCGCGTGCGACGAACGCGGCGCGGTTGCGAACCACCCCGACGAGCCAGCGCCGGTTGACGAGCGCGGCGGGATCGCGCCCAGCCTCGACCGCGGCGAGCAGCGCATCCTGCACGAGGTCCTCGGCCTCGACGGCGCGGCGCGAATACCTCGCGGCGATCCGGATCAGTTCGCGATAGGCGGCCGGCGTCATCATCGCCCCCTTTCCAATGAGGGTGGCAGGCTGATGCCGCCATTTCAATTGCCCGGAGGCGGTAGAGCGCTCGTTAGCCGACGCGGCGCAGGCGGGGCGCTGGAGGCAGCTCGATGCGCAGTCCGGCGACCTTTTCGGGACGGACCGGCGGCGAGAAGTAGTAGCCCTGGATCTCGTCGCAGCCTTCGGCGCGGACGGCTTCGAGCTGCTCGGCCGTCTCGACTCCTTCGGCGGCCGTCGTCATGCCGAGCGAGTGGCCGAGCCCGATCATTGCGCGGATGATGGCGAGCCCTCCCTCCCGGCCGAGATCCTGCATGAAGGAGCGGTCGATCTTGATCTTGTCGAACGGGAACGAGCGCAGGTAGCTGAGCGAGGAATAGCCGGTGCCGAAATCGTCCATCGAAATGCGTACGCCGAGCTGGCGCAGGCGATGCAGCGTCTCGAGCGTCGGCCGGTTGTCGGCAAGCAGGAGCGATTCGGTGATTTCGAGTTCGAGGCGCGACGCCGGCAGCCCGCTCGATGCGAGTGCCGCCGCGACGCTCTCGTAGATGCGGCCCTTGCGGAACTGGGCGGCGGAGAGATTGACCGCGACGTTGACGCCCTCGGGCCAGTAGACGGCCGCGGCGCAGGCCTCTTTCAAGACCCATTCGCCGATCTCGATGATGGCACCGGTTTCTTCTGCCACGGGAATGAACTCGGCGGGCGGCACCGGCCCCCAGAGACCGTGATCCCAGCGTAGCAGCGCCTCGAAGCAACTCACCCGATTGCCGCGCAGACTGAAGAGCGGCTGGAACTCGATGCGCAGTTCGCGCCGCTCGATTGCGAGCCGCAGGCCCGCCTCGATCTCGCGGCGGCGGCGGATCGCCTCGTCCATGCCGCGCTCGAAGAAGTGGTAGGTGGACCGTCCCTCGTCCTTGGCGCGCCGCAGCGCCATGTCGGCGCTCTTCATGAGGGTGTCGGCATTGTCGCCGTCGGCAGGGGCCATGGCGATGCCGATGCTGGCGCCGATCACCACCTGCCGGCCGTCGACGTTGAACGGCGCCGCCATGGTCCTGACGATCCGTTCGGCGATCGAAGCGGCGTCCGAAGGCCGCTCGATGGGCCTGAGCAGCAGCGCGAACTCGTCGGCGCCGAGCCGCGCCAGCATGTCGGTTTCGCGTGTCGTGCCCCAGAGCCGAGCCGAAGCCTGCTTCAGCACCTTGTCGCCGACGGCATTGCCGTGGCTGTCGTTGACGCCCTTGAAGCGGTCGAGATCGATGACCAGCACGGCGGCCTTTTCATTGCGTGCCGCTGCCGCCTCGAGGGCCGCCAGTTCGTCGATGAAGCGCACGCGGTTGGGCAGCTCGGTAAGAGGATCGTGCAGCGCGAGATAGCGAATGCGCTCCTCCTGCTGCCGCTGCTCGGTGATGTCTTCGTGCGTCGTCACCCAGCCGCCATCCTTCATCGGATGGTGCTGCATGAGGACGATCCGGTCCCCCACCTCGTGTACCGTCTTCTCGTATTGACCGTTCTCGATGACGCCGCGTCGCCAGCGCATGTAGCTTTCGCGGCCGCTACCGGCGGTCATGCCGTTGTCGAAGAGGAAGGCGAGGATTTCGTCGACGTGAGCGCCCGGCCGGACCAGCCGGTCCGGCAACCCGTAGATGCGGGCGAACTGCGGGTTGCAGATCACCAGCCGCCCCTTCGCATCGTACATGCTGAGGCCCTGGCTGATGTTGTTGACGGCGGCGTCGAGGCGCAGCGTGTAGTTCTCGAGCTCGCGCTTGCGCCTCTGCACGAGTTCGGACGAGGCGATCTCCTCGGTTACGTCCTCATGCGTCACGACCCAGCCGAGTCCCGGCGCATAGACATGGGCGGTCTCGATGACGCGGCCGCCGGCGACGAGTTCGCGCACCTTGGCGCGCGCGCCGTTGCGATTGGCGAGTAGCGCTGCCTTGTAGGCCGCGAGAAACTCCGCCGGGCTCTGGTCGGGATGGTTGCCCATCTCCGCCGAGAGTTTCACGACCGCGCTCAGCGTCATGCCCTTCTTGATGCGCCGCGGCGAGAAACCGTAGATGTCGAGATAGTGCTTGTTCCACATGACGAGGCGGAATGCGCCCGACCACACGCAGAAGCCATAGGGAATGCTCTCGAGCGCAGCGTCGAGCAGCATGGGATTGTCGGACTGGCGCTTGGGCTCGGCCATCTGTCCGTCGCTCGACGTAGACATTGGGGGCAGCGCAGCCTACCGGGTGTCATGTTAACAATCCATAACCCGGCGTCGCCGGTGCGCCTCATTCGAGTCCGATCTGGAGCAGCATGATCTCGGCCTTGAGGCGCTGGATTTCGAGCTCGTAAAGCGCGTGGCAGTCGAGGCGCGTCGGCGCCTCCCCCAGCGGAATGATGATCCGCGCGTAGCCGATCGTGGACTGCTCGGCCTGCGAGGCGCCGTAGTAATTGCTGAGGTTCCCGCCGGCGACGCCGAGATCGAGATAGCCGCCGTTCGAGTTGATCGAATTGGAGCACCGCACGCCGTCCGAGGTTGTGATCGAGTCCTCGCCGCCCGGCCCGACCGGCGCCGGGGGCAGCAGGATGCCGTCCGCAGCACTCGCCGCGCTAGCGCATGCGGCCAGTATAGCGGCCGCAAACACGCGGCAGAATCGGCCCGTGGAAGTCCTCCGGTACGATGCAAAGGCCAATTGTCCGCTCCTTCTGGGTTGGGTCGATCTTGAACGCGACGATGACGGATCGCGCATGGCCGGGCGCGATGGTGATCCGGTCCGGGCGCACCGTTGCGTCGGCGGCCGGGTCCTCAAAAGCCGTATCCAACGGCATGACCAGGAACGTCATCTTCGTGGGGTAGGGATTGCCGACGAGCAGCTTGAACCCCTTGACGTCGGTCGGCGTCGTTCCGGAACGGACCATCGGTGTGAGCGACTGCGCCGATGCTTCTGCGGCGCCGAGCAGCATCGGAACGAGGACCACGGCCGGCATCAGGGCGCGCATGTCACCACCGTCTGGGTCGAATAGCTTCCGGCCGGAAAGCCGTTGGGATTGGAAATCCGGTTGTTCACCGTGATGACCGAGGCGGGAATGGTCGAAACATCGAAGCTCGTCGGCGCGGATGTATAGGCCTGACTGACGAGAGCAAGACCGCCGACGCCGACGTACGAGACTTCGAGCGTTTCGCCGGCACTGTTATAGCCGCCGGGCTGACCGGTGCGGGTGGGTGCCGCAACCTCCACGGTCGAATCGCCGATGGAAAGAATGGTGACGGAGCCGGGCAGGCCGCCGAGATTGTCGGACGCCAGGGTGCTCCCGTCGGTCGAGAGCGCGAGCGTGCCGCCAGTCGTTGCGAGAATCGAACAGGCGGCGAGCACCGTGCCCGAGAAATTGACGCTCGCGGCGACGGCCACACAGGTGCTGAGCAACAGATAGGCGAAGCAGATGCTGACGCGACGCATTACTGACTCTCCACGCGATTTCCCAGTAACGATGCGTGAAGTGTCAGTAGTTTATGGTTAACGATACGATAAGAGCGCGATCTATACGTATTCCTGCATAGACGGAGCTCGCGAAACGTCCAAGCGCGACAGTGAGAATACGTAGCGGGCTGGAGGATGCAGCCGGGGGGAGGCTGAGAGAGTCAGCCGCGGCGGCGGCGCCGGGATGCGACCGGGACGGCGGAATGCTCGCGCGCCCGCAGCAATTCGGCGACGCCCGATGCCGGCAGCGGGGGCGAGAAGAGGAAACCCTGCACCTCGCGGCAGCCCTGGTCGCGGACCGCGGCGAGCTGTTCCTCGGTTTCGATGCCCTCGGCCGTGGTCGACATGCCGAGGCTCTGGCCGAGATCGATGACGGCCTTGATGATGGCAAGCGACTCCTGGCGCGAACCGATGCCCGCCATGAACGAGCGGTCGATCTTGATCTTGTCGAACGGGAAGGACCTCAGGTAGCTGAGCGAGGAATAGCCGGTACCGAAATCGTCCATCGAGATGTGGACGCCGATCTCGCGCAGCCGGTGGAGCGTGCCGAGCGTCTGCTCGGTATCGGCCAGCAGCAGCGACTCCGTGATCTCCAGTTCGAGGCGCGACGGGTCGAGCGCCGCTTCCGCGAGCGCAGAGGAGACGACATCGACGAGATTGCGGCTCTTGAACTGCACCGGCGAGAGATTGACGGCGATGTGGATGCCGCCGGGCCAGCCCGCCGCCGTGTCGCAGGCCTCCCGCAGCACCCATTCGCCGATCGGGTTGATGATGCCGGTCTCCTCGGCCACCGGAACGAATTCGGCGGGCGAGATCAGGCCGCGCTCGGGGTGATCCCAGCGCAGCAGCGCCTCGAAGCCGGAGACGCTGTTTTGCTCGAGGTCGAAGAGCGGCTGGTAGACCAGCCGGAACTCGTTGCGCGCGAGAGCGACCTTCAGTCCCTGTTCGAGCAGGCGCCGCCGCTGCACCGCCTCGTCCATGCCCTTTTCGAAGAAGTGATAGGTGCCGCGGCCCTCGCTCTTGGCGCGATAGAGCGCCATGTCGGCATTCTTGAGAAGCGTGTCGACGTCCTGGCCGTCGCTCGGTGCGACGGCAACGCCGATGGACGTTGCGGTCGCGATGTGATGACCCTCGATCTCCATCGGCTGGGCCACGGCCCTGACGATGCGGTCCGCGACCGCGGCGGCATCCTGAGGATGCTCGAGATCGTGTATCAGAATCGCGAACTCGTCTCCGCCGAGGCGGGAAACGATATCGGTTTCGCGTGCCGCTTCCCGCAGCCGCTCAGCGACGGTGACCAGCACCCTGTCGCCGATGCCGTGGCCGAGCGTGTCGTTGACTGCCTTGAAGTGGTCGAGGTCGAGGCAGAGCACCGCGACCTTCTCGCCGCGCCTGATGTGGGACTCGAGCCTGGCCGCTTCCTCGCGCACGAAAACGCGGTTGGGGAGATCCGTCAGTGGATCGTGCCGCGCGAGGTGGCGCACGCGCGCTTCGATACGGCGCTGTTCGGTGACGTCCTCATGCGTCGCCACCCAGCCGCCGTCGCCCATGGGGTGGTGCTGTATGGCGATGACGCGGCCGTCTTCGAGCTCGATCTCGTCCTTGGCATGAAGGCCGGCGCTGACCAGCCGCTTGCGGCCGTGGACATAGGCGTCGCGGCCCTGCTTCGGAACCATCCCATGCGCAAAGCGGAACTCGAGGATCTCGGAGAGCGTCGTGCCGGGGCGCATGAGTTCGGGCGGCAGGTTGTACATGCGGGCATAGGGCTCGTTGCAGATGACGAGCCGCTCGTCCCGGTCGAACATGCACAGGCCCTGGCTCATGTTGTTGACCGCGGCCTCGAAGCGCATGTTCTGGCGCGCGGCCTCCTCACGGCTGGCCTTGAGGGCTTCGAGGCGTGCGACGTCCTCGGTAATGTCCTGATGGATTGCGACGAATCCGCCGCCTTCGACGGGCGAACGGGTGATCTGGATGACCCGCTCGTTGAGGAGCCGGTTGGTCTCGACGTAGCGTTCCGTGACGCCGGTCGAGCTTGTCGCGCGCTCGACGTAGTCGTCGATGCCCGCCGGCAGCGTTCCGGCCCCGCGCCGGTGCTCGACGATGGCGCGCAGCGGCGTCCCCGACCGGCCGAGTGAATCGGGCAGGCCATAGATTTCGAGGTAGCTGCGGTTGCAGGTGACGAGCCGCATGTCCGCATCGAAGATCGAGAGGCCATGGGACATGTTGTCGACCGCAGCGTTGAACCGGCGGCCCTGCGCGGCAAGCGTCTTTTCGCGCAGTTCGGCGAGCCATTGCTGCTCGGTCTCGCCGGTGACGTCCTCGTGCATGACGATCCAGCCGAGTCCGGGCGAGCGCACGTGCGTCGTCTTGATGAAGCGGCCGCGGATGGCCTTTTGAACCTTGAGCGCCTCACCCGACGCCGCGCAGTCTTCGAGACGCTGCGCATAGACCTCGTAGAGCTCGTCGGCGGATACGTCGGGATGGTTGCCCAGCCGGATCGTCAGCGCACACATTTCGCGCAGCGACATGCCGAGCCTCACCTCGTCTCGGCTGAAGCCATAGAGGGCGAGATAGTTATCGTTGAAGAGAACCAGCGTCAGGTCCTCGCTCCAGATCGAGAACCCGTAGGGCATGCTGCCGACGGCTGCTTTCAACAGGGCGTCGCTGGCGGATTTCGGCGCCCGGCCGCGTCCACCCCGCATTGGCCTCATGCCTCCATGATCGGCAAAACCCGGTCAGTCTGGCATCGGCCCGCTTAACGCCCGTTTAATGCTGGATTCGCTGGCATCCAGGCCGGATTTATCGGCCGGCCAGGACCTTCCGGCGCGCGGCATAGGTCTTGAGGCGCAGGCCATTGAGCTTGATGAAGCCCTCGGCGTCATGATGGTCGTAGGCCACCGCACCCTCCTCGAAAGTCACGAGGTCCATGTTGTAGAGCGAATGGGGCGAGGTTCGCGCGACGACGCTCGCCGAGCCCTTGTAGAGCTTCACCGTCACCTCGCCGGTGACGAACTCCTGGCTCTTGTCGATCAGCGCCTGCAGCATCTCGCGCTCGGGCGCGAACCAGAAGCCGTTGTAGATGAGCTCGGCATACTTGGGCATGAGCTCGTCCTTCAGGTGGGCCGCCCCGCGGTCCAGCGTGATGGATTCGATTCCCCGATGCGCGGCGGCATAGATCGTGCCGCCCGGCGTCTCGTACATGCCCCG
>CAYRNE010000035.1:0-12235 GCA_964425245.1 uncultured Devosia sp. | reverse complement strand
AGCGTGCCCAGGGCACCGATGCCGCCAAGCCCGAGCCCCGCCGCCTGCATCCAGCACGGCGCCCTTGGGCGGCTTCCCGAAAGGAAGTTGAAGAGGCCACCGCAGGTCTTGACCAGCCCGACATTGCCGAGCCGACCGGCGTGCCTCACGACGAACCTCTGCTCGCGCGGCACGCCGAGGCCGAGCCACAGGATGTCGGGCGCTAGACTGTCGATCTCCGCGAGCTTCTCGCTCAGCATCCTGCCCTCGAGATAGCCGTGGGAATAACCGGCGATCCTTAACCGCGGATAGAGCCGGCGCACGTTGGCGACAGCCCGCTCGATCTCGGTCGGGCTGGCCCCGAGGAAGTAGAAGCTCTGCCCCTCGCGCTCGGCGAGCCGCGCCACATCGTGAAAGAGGTCGGTCGTTGCGACCCGTTCAGGCAAGGGGTCCCGGCAAAGCAATCGCGACGCGAGAACCATGGCCTGGCCGTCGGCAACGACATGATCGGCGGCGGCGAAAAGCGCTGCCAGTCGGGCGTCGCGCTGGACGCGCGCCAGCACCTCGCCGTTCGCCGACGTGAAGAACAGGGGCCTGCCGCCGCGGCGGCGTCCTGCATTATCCAGCATCAGGCGCGCGGTTGCAGTCCTGTCCGCAACGTCGATCCGCATGCCGCCGATGATCGCACTGCGGCGGGCCTGCGCCTTCGTCCCGCCCAGATCCGGCTCAGTGAGCATTCTTGCGCGCTGCCGGAGAGAAGACGGTGAGGACGAGGATCCAGAGGTCGAAGAAGATCGACCAGTGGTCGATGTAGTAGATGTCGTGGAGCACCCGGCCCTCGACCTTTTCCGGTGTCGAGGTGTCGCCTCGATAGCCGTTGACCTGCGCCCAACCGGTAATGCCGGGCTTGATGCGCTGGCGGTGCGCGTAGTTGGCCATCCGCCGGCCCAGCTCCTCGTCATGCGAGATGGCGTGAGGCCGGGGACCGACAAGGCTCATATGGCCGAGCAGCACGTTCACGAGTTGCGGCAATTCGTCGATGCTGGTCGCGCGCAGGAGCCGGCCCACCCTTGTGACCCGGGCATCGCCGGCGGTCGCCTGCTGCATGCTGAAGCCGCTTTCCATGACGCTCATGGTGCGGAACTTCCAGATCGAGAACGTCTCGCCGTTGAAGCCGCGACGGTCCTGGCGGTATAGGAACGGGCCTCCGCTATCGAGGACGATGGAAATCGCGACGAAGACGAGCAGCGGCGAGAGGAGGACGAGGCCCATCGCCGCGCCGACGATGTCGAGCAGACGCTTGAGGATGACGGCGGAATCGCTCATCGGCTTGCGCAGGAACCGCACGGCGTTGTTCGCACCGATCGGCACGACGTCCACGAACTTGAGCGACGCGCTCATCCGGGCCGGGGCATAGACCACGTTGAGCGCGAAACGCTTGAGCTCCTCGATGAGGCCGGCAAGCTCGTCGAAATCGGACGGGCTGCCGACGAAGACGATATGGTCGGCACCCGCGCGCATGCTGTCGCGAGCAAACTCGACCACGGCTGCAAGGCGTGGGCGCTCTTCGTCATAGGCAGGCTCGTCGAGATAAAGGGTGCCGGTAAGCTTGTGGCCGTTTCGCCAGAGCTCGCCGTGCAGCAGGAAGTCGATCACGTCGACCCGCCGGCCCACCACGGCGACCTGCTCGAAATGCAGCTTCCCCTGGCTGATCCGGTCGGCCATGACCGACTGGACCACGCCACGCAGCGCGATTACCGCCGGGATGCCGAGCGCATAAGCCGCGGTCAGCGAAATGCGCGAGAGGTCGCCGATGCGGCCGAGAAGGAAGGCGGCAAGAAGCGAAAGCGCGACGGCCGCGGTCCAGCCGTAGAAGCTGTCCGGCAGCGCCGCGTCGGACCGCCGTTCCCCATCGAGGAAACGGGCGCAGGCGACTGCCGAAAAGAGTCCGTAGATCGTGCCCGACAGCAGGCTGAAGCCGCTATAGAGCAGCGCGTCGAACCCGAAAAGCGACACATCGAGTACGATCGTGTGGTAGGCGAGCGCGGCCCCGAAAACAAGGAGAGCCGCGCCGACACCCTCGATGATTGCGAGGAAGAAACACATGCCCGCGCGCTTGACCACGAGGTCGCGCCGCGACGCGGGAGCGGGCTCGAGCCCTGAACGGCGAATATCGTCGACGATCGACAAGGGTTTCCACCAGCTAGAGTCATGTGTCTCTAGCCGGAAGCTCGAGTCGGACGAACGGCATCATTAAGAAAGGGTTAAGCATAAAACTTAATTCAAACTTTACGAATGGCAGGGCGAGCGCCGGCCGGCGCTTGCCGCCGCCGGCGCTTCGGGCGACCATGGCTGCTCTCAACCGCCAAGGATCGAGGCCCATGGAGTCGTCAGCCGCTTTCTGCATCGCGTTTCGGCGGGGTTGTGCCCAAGATTGACCAACGCGCCGATCCTGACCCTCACCCTCAATCCGGCTCTCGACATCACGGTCACCACCGACCGGCTGGTTCCGCAACGGAAGCTCCGCTGCTCGGCGCCGCGCCATGACGCCGGCGGCGGCGGCGCAAATGTGTCGCGGGTGATTCACGAGCTCGGCGGCGACAGTCTCGCGTTCGTCGTGGCCGGCGGGCCGATGGGCGAGCGCTATGTCGAGTTGCTGCGCAAGGAGGGACTCGAGGTCCTCGTGCACGCAGGCGAGGGCGAGACGCGCTTCTCGCTCACCGTCATGGAGCAGGCGACCGGCCTGCAATACCGGTTCGTCTTGCCCGGGCCGGAACAGTCGGTGCCGCAGGCCGAATCCATTCTTGCGGCAGTCCGCCGCGCCGCCGCGGACGGTAGCCGCATCGTCGTTGCAAGCGGCAGCCTGCCGCCCGGACTCTCCATCGAGTTCTATGGCGCGATCGCGGCCATTTGCCGCGAAATGGGCGCCCGGCTCATCCTCGACACCTCGGGCCCGGCGCTCGCGGCCTCGCTCGACGACCGTCCATTCTGCATACGCATCAACCACCACGAGGCCGGCGAACTCCTCGGCGGCGGCCCCGCCGACGTGGAGGGGGCGCGGGAACTGACGAAAAAGCTCGTCAGGGACGGTGCGGCCGAGATCGCAATCGTCACGGTCGGAGAGTCGGGTGCCATCGTCGCCGCGAAGGGCGCCGCGTTCGAAGTACGCCCGCCGCCGGTGCAGGTGGTGAGCGCCGTGGGTGCCGGAGACAGCTTCGTGGCGGCCTTGTCGCTCGGCATGGCGCGTGGCTGGCCGATCGAGAAATCCGTCCGCTACGGCGTCGCCGCGGCGGCCGCCGCCGTCCTCACCGAAGCGACGGAACTGTGCCGCCGCGAGGACGTCGAGCGGTTCTTCGCCGAGCTCGGGGAGAGTGCCGCCGTAGCCAACCACTCGTGATTCCCGAGAGGCCGCCGCGGTCAGCGCCATTGCGGCTAATAGTTAGTTAGCGATCCCCCGGTACGCTGAGCGTGGGGGAACTGGCGGGAGAAGACCGCCAGCCGCCCCGGCATGGCTTGGGGGACGACGACGTGAAGCTCATCGCCAGACTTCGAATTGCGCAGAAGTTACCGTTGGCGGTGGTCGGAGCCGCCCTCGTCGCCAGCGCCGCGATCGGCGTCGGCAGCTACCTGATCAGCGCGGCGACCGTGACCGCGCTCACCGAGGAAAAGCTGCGCACGGTCGCCGAGCAGCGCGCAACCCAGCTCACCGAATTCTTCTCCGCCACCGCTTCGGACCTTCTCGTTACCGCCTCCGGCGGCACGGCCAACCTCCTCAGCAACCTCGTCATGGGCTGGGACCAGGTGGGCGGGAACGTCTCCGCGCAGATGCAGGACGCCTTCATTACGAACAATCCCCATGCGGCCGACGAACGCCGATTGCTCGACACCAGCGGCTTCAACAAGGCCATCACCTACGACATGGCGCACGGCCGCACGCACCCCGGTTTCCGCGCGCAGCTCGAGGCGCGGGGCTATGGGGACATCTATCTCTTCGACACGCGCGGCAACCTGATCTACTCCGTAAACAAACAGGCCGAGTTTGCGACGAACTTTCTCGATGGGCCCTATGCCGGCTCCGAGCTTGCCCGGCTCTATCGCGAGGCCGCGGCCATGACGGAGCCGGGGGCTTTCGTCTTCTCCGACCTTGCGCCCTACGAGGCGACACCGGGGGTCCCGGCGAGCTTCATGGCGACGCCGATCTTCAACAATGCGACGCTCGTCGGCGTCCTCGCCTTCAAGATGCCCAACGACAAGATCAACGCCATGCTGGGCAACCGGCTGGGCCTTGGAGAGACGGGCGAGACGTTCTTCGTCGGCGAGGACCGGCTGTTCCGCAACGACTCGGCGTTCACCGAAGAACGCGACACGATCGCGATGCGCTACGAATCGCCGGCGGTCGAAACGGCATTCGAGACAGGGGAGCCGGTGTTCGGCGCCTACGCCGGCTACCGCGGAACCCCGATGCTCGCGACCATTGTTCCTATCCAGTTCGCCGGGGTGAACTGGGCGCTGGTCTCGACCATTGCGGAGAGCGAGGCCATGGCGCCCGTCGCCGGCATGGGCACGATGATCCTGTTCGTCGGTGCCGCGGTTCTCCTGGGCGCCGCCCTCGTCGGGTGGCTGGTATCGCGCTCGATCGCGCGGCCGATCGCACGCCTGACGCAGACGATGCGGGGACTTGCCGAAGGCGATCTCTCGCTCGAAGTCGATTCGGGGACGCGTCAGGACGAGCTTGGCGACATGGCCCGGGCCGTCGAGGTGTTCCGGGCCAATGGCCTGCGCATGCGGGAGATGACCGAGGCCGAGCAAGCGAGCGCAGACGCGCGGCGCGAGGAGCATGCTGCGATGATGCAGGCGCTTCAGCGCGCCTTCGGCGTCGTCGTCGACTCTGCCGTCCACGGCGATTTCACCAAACGTGTCGACGCCACCTTCTCCGATCCCGAGCTCAACAGCCTTGCCGACAGCGTCAACAACCTCGTCGAGACCGTCGACCGCGGACTGAGCGAAACCGCCGATGTGCTGTCGGCGCTTGCCCGGGCCGACCTCACGCGCCGCATGACCGGGGACCATCACGGCGCCTTCGGCCGGCTCAAGGACGACGTCAACGGCGTCGCCGAGAAGCTGACGGAAATCGTCACCAACCTTCGGGACACTTCCCGGGCACTCAAGACTGCGACCGGCGAACTGCTTTCGGGCGCAAACGACCTGAGCGAGAGGACGACCCGGCAATCGGCGACCATCGAGGAAACCTCCGCGGCGATGGAGCAGCTCGCGACGACGGTTGTCGACAACGCCAGCAACGCGGAGCGGGCGAGCGACAAGGCGCGCTCGGTCAGCGAAGGTGCGACCGAAGGCGGCGAGGTCATGCGCCACGCCAACGAAGCGATGGAGCGGATCACGGCGTCTTCTGCCAAGATCTCCTCCATCATCGGCATGATCGACGACATTGCCTTCCAGACGAACCTGCTCGCGCTCAACGCCTCGGTCGAGGCCGCCCGCGCCGGCGAGGCCGGCAAGGGCTTCGCCGTGGTCGCCGTGGAGGTACGGCGACTCGCGCAATCGGCGGCGGAAGCCTCCGCGGAGGTCAAGGCGCTGATCGAACAGAGCGCCAACGAGGTGAAGGGCGGCAGCAAGCTCGTCGCCGACGCCGCACAGAAGCTGACGGCCGTACTGGAAGCCGCGCGCGAGAACAGCGGGCTGATCCGCGTCATTGCCGAAGCGAGCCGCGCGCAGGCCTCCTCGATCGAGGAGGTGAACGCGGCCATGCGCCAGCTCGACGAATCGACCCAGCACAACGCCGCGCTGGTCGAGGAGACGAATGCGGCGATCGAACAGACGGAAGCCCAGGCCAGCGAACTCGATCGCATCGTCGATCTGTTCGCCGTCGCCGGTGGCGGCCGCGCCGCACAGAATCGGGCGTCTGCCCCGCCGGAGCAGAAGTCCGGCATGCGCGCCATGCAGGAAAAGCTGACAAAGGCGGCAAAATCCTATCTGAGCCGCGGCAACGCTGCGGTGGACGCCGACTGGGCGGAGTTCTGAGGCAGAGGACGGACGGGGGCCGCCCCACGGCAACCGATTGCGTCCGCCGGACGTTCGGAGCGCATGCGCTCCCTCGCGATGCTCCTCCTCCTTCTCGCGCCCGATGCGGGCGCGGTTGCGCAGGAGATCGTTCCGCCGCTCCCCCACAGCAGGCCCGAGGTCGCCGAGGAAGCCGCGGAAGCCTCGGTACCGCTGCCGCGGCCACGACCGGCCGAGACCCCGGTCCCCGAAATCCCGGCGCCGCCGTCCCCGAGAACCCATCAGGCAGCCTGCCCTGCCGTGCTCGCCGGTGCGGTCGTCGCGCGCCTGCTCGAACCAATCGAAGACGGCTTCTGCGAGTCGAGGTCGCCGCTCGCCGTCAGCGCCGTCCTCGCGAACGGCCGGCTGGTGCCGCTCTCAAGCGAAGCGGTCCTCGGCTGCGGCATGGCGAGCCTGCTTCCGGATTGGGTCGCGGCAGTCGACGGCTATCTTGCATCGCGCGAACAGACGCGCCTCGCGCGTCTTCTTGTCGGCACCTCCTATGCCTGCCGACCGCGCAACAATAGAGCGGGAGCCGAGCTCTCCGAGCACGGCTTCGCCAATGCGCTCGATGTCGTGGGCTTCGAACTGGAGGACGGCCGGGTCTTCTCGCTGCCCGGTGGATGGCAGATGCCGGACTCGTCCGCGGGGCGCGTGCTGCGGTTCGCGCATGGGGCAGCCTGCTCGCGCTTTACGACAACGCTCGGCCCGGAGGCGAATGTGCTTCATGCCGATCACCTGCACCTCGACGTCGGGTGCCACGGCGAGTCCTGTGCGGCGCGCCTTTGCCAATGACCTCGGGATGCACCGGACGCGGTGCGACGGTGACTTTGCCCGACTCAGCCCCTAGGCTCGGGAGAACTCGCGGGACACGACAATGCTCTTCAGCTTCATCCCCTTCGGCCGGCGCGACTTCGCCTCCCTCGATGCGCGTGAGATCCTTTCGCTCGCCGTCTCGTCCGAGGAAGAGGACGCGGCGATCTACGCCGAGTTCGGGCTGAGGCTCGAGGACAAGTATCCGGGCACGGCGGCAGTGTTTCGCGGCATGGCCGAGGAGGAGCAGACGCACAGGACGCGCCTCCTCGAGCTCTATCGCGCGCGCTATGGCGACCACCTCGTTCCCATCCGCCGCGAGCATGTACGCGGCTTTATCGCCAGGAAGCCGCTCTGGCTGATGAAGCAGCTGAGCCTGCCGGCCGTCCGCCAGCAGGTCTGGGAGATGGAGGAGCAGGCCTACCGCTTCTATGCGGAAGCGGCCAAGGGTACGACCGATGTCGAGGTACGCAAGCTTCTCGGCGAGCTTGCTGCCGCCGAGCGCGGACACCAGACCACGGCTGGCCGCCTCGAAGAGCAGTACTTGGGGGCGGAGAGTCGGGAGACCGAGCGGCAGACCGCACGCCGCGAGTTCCTCCTGACCTACATACAGCCGGGCCTCGCCGGGCTCATGGACGGCTCTGTCTCGACGCTCGCGCCGGTATTCGCGGCGGCCTTCGCGACCGGCAATACCTGGGAGACCTTCCTCGTCGGGGTCGCCGCATCGGTCGGCGCCGGCATCTCGATGGGCTTCACCGAAGCCGCCGCCGATGACGGCCGGCTGACGGGGCGCGGCTCGCCCATCCGGCGCGGCCTTGCGACCGGCATCATGACGATGGCCGGCGGGCTGGGCCATGCCCTCCCCTACCTCATTCCCGATTTCTGGGTCGCAACCGGCGTTGCCGCCTTCATCGTCCTCGTCGAGCTCTGGGCCATCGCCTTCATCCAGAACCGCTACATGCAAACCCCGTTCTGGCGGGCGGCGCTGCAGGTCGTGCTCGGCGGCTCGCTGGTCTTTGCCGCGGGCATCCTGATCGGCAGCGCCTGAGAACGCCGGTGCCCATCTACAAGAGCAGCGACGGGGTGCGGCTGGTCTACGAGAATCTCGGGCCGGTGGAGGGACAACCGGTCGTCCTCTGCCACGGGCTCGGCGCGGCGGGCGAGCAGATGATGGAGGACGCGCGGTTCTTCGCGGGCGAGGGCTACCGCGTCCTGGTCCCCGATCTTCGGGGCCACGGCCGCTCGGACCGGCCGGCGAAACTCGCTGCCGAAACGCTCTCGATCGCGCGGCTGGCAGCCGATGCGCTCGAACTTCTCGATCATGCCGGTGCGCCGCGCGTACACTGGGTCGGCAACTCGCTCGGCGGCATCCTCGCGCTCGCCCTGTTGCCGGCGAACGAAAACCGGTTCCGCACGCTCGCGACCTTCGGTACGGCCTACCGGCTCGATCTCCCCGCCCCGCTCGCGACGGCCACGATCAGCGCCGGCTACGCGCTGCTCGGCCCGCGGCTCACGGGTGAGCTGACGGCGCTGATGACGACGCGGAACCGCAAAGCGCGGCCGCTCATTGCAAGGCTCATCCGCAACCTCGACCCGCAGGTCGCCTCGACACTCGCCGGCAATCTCGCGCGCTACGACCTGCGCGCCAACGCGAGCGCGGCGCGACTCCCGATCCTGCTGATGCGCGGAGGCCGCGACAGGAGCATCAACGCTGCGCTGCGCGGCACGCTCCCTGCCCTGGAGGGTCGGCCGAACTTCACGCTCGCCGAGCTCCCCGAAGGCGGCCATTGCGCGAACCTCGATGCGACGGAAGCATGGCGTTCGGCGCTGCTCGAATTCTGGCGCCGGAACGAAAGCGGCGCTAGCGCCAGACCGCGCGCTTGAGTTCGGCGCTGCGGTCCCGCTTCGGCGCCGCCGGTTTCTCCGGGTTGGCTGCGAGCGCCCGCTTCATCAGGATCGCCGCAAGCTCCTGCTCGGGCATCGGCTGGCCGAACAGATAGCCCTGGCCGACGTCGCAGCCCAGTTCGAGGAGGGCGCGCATCTCCCCCTGCCGTTCGATGCCGACGGCGACGGACGTGCAGCCCAGGTGATGGGCGAGCTTCACGACCGAAGCGCAGACCTTGGCCCGGGCCGGATCGTGGTCACAGGCGGAAACGAAGGACCGGTCCAGCTTCAGTTCCGCGAGCGGCAGTTCCCTGAGCTTCGCCACCGAAAGCGTCGTGCCGTTGAAGTCGTCGATCGCAAGCTGGACCTTGTTCGCCGCAAGCTCCGGCGCGATCGAGGCGACGAGCTGGAAGTCCTCGGCGAGCTGGCCGACCGTCACGTCGAGCACGAGGCCGGGCCAGCGCGCATGCCGCAGGCCCGACTCGCGCACCATCTCGGCAATCGGCACTTCGAAGAGCGCGCGCACGGGAATGTTGACGGCGACCTTCAGGTGAATGCCGACCGCGGAGAAGTTGCGGGCCGTCGCGAGGGAAGCCTTGATGGCCATCTGCCCGAGCCGCATTAGGTCAAGCGGGCTCGCGTCCTGCATGAACATCGAGGGGTGCAGCACCCCGAGCTCGGGGTGGCAGATGCGGGCGAAGACCTCGACGCCGGCGATCTGGCGGCGCCTGAGGTCGATCTTCGGCTGATACCAGAAATCGACCGAACCGGCGCTCATCGCCTCGCCCAGGCGCACCGCGATCGGCGGTGCGAGGCGCAGGTCCTGCGTCTGCAACGATCGGCGGACCGTCTCGACGTCGAGCGGCTTGCGGAGCGCCGGGAGCACCTGCAAGGCATGGCGCTGGCCCATGTGGCGCACGAGATCGACAACCGGCGACAGCTCGGTCCCCATGAGCTGAATGCCGCCCCGGTAGTTGCGGTCGTTCATGGCAAAGAGCGCGTCGATCGCGCTATCGCCCTTGCCGCAAACCTCGAGGAACACCATGGCGGGCTGCCGGGTCAGCAGGCCGCGGACGAAACTTTCCGTATCGCTGAAGGTTTCCGCCGTGGTGCCGCTGGCGGTGAGGATCGTCGCGAGCGAAGCAGCATGGGCCGCATCGGTGTCGCATACGAAGACCGATGCCGGCTCCATGGCGGCAGGGGGTGGCGGCTCGAGGCTTTGCGGCAACTCGACGGCCATGGGAGGGCGGCGAACGCGCGTTTTCGGCGCTTCCTCCTCCTCATCAAGGTCATCGAGCATCCTGACGAAATCGCGGAGCTTTCTAAGCACGAGCCCCTTCGCTCCCTGTGCGGACACTTCTTCTGCCGCATCCTAGGCCGGCCGGGGTTAACCCGTGGTTTCGCCGGCAGGAACGTGATCGTTCATTGTGTAACGATTTGTCGGGAGGCCCGGCGAACGCGAGTGGCAGGCCGGGGGGACGGGCCGCGATTGGGTGGGCGCGATCGGATCGAGGGCAATACGCCCCGCCCGAGCTGCGGGCAGCCGGCAGGCGCCAGGAAGCCGCCTGGCGCAGCCTGGCGCTTGTGGCGAGATTTGAGAGATGCCTGGTGCCCTGGAGAAGACTCGAACTTCCACGTCTTTCGACACACGGACCTGAACCGTGCGCGTCTACCAATTCCGCCACCAGGGCTAGCCGATGGGCGCCGTTGACCTAGTGGAGGGCCGGTCCCTTGTCAATGTACCGGACCGCCGGGCGCCGACCTGCTGCGGGCCGCCGGCGGGCCTACTCGACAGCGCCGGGACCGGGCGATAGAAGCGGGTCCAAAGCGAGCCCGGAGTGCCTGACGCATGGACAACGCCAACACCCTGGTGACCATCTTCGGAGGAGCGGGCTTCGTCGGCACCCAGGTCGTCCAGGCCATGGCGCGCAAGGGGTACCGCATCCGCGTCGCGGTGCGGCGGCCCGATCTCGCGGGGCATGTGAAGCCGCTCGGCGGCGTCGGACAGGTGGTCCCGGTCCAGGCCAATGTCCGCAACCGCGAGTCGGTCGAGCGCGCGGTAAGGGGCGCCTCGATCGTCATCAATCTCGTCGGCATCGGCTACGAGCGGGGACGGCAGCGCTTCCGCGCCGTGCACGTGCTCGGCGCGCGCCATGTCGCCGAAGCCGCCCGGGCTGCGGGCGCCACCTCGCTCGTCCATATGTCGGCGCTCGGCGCCGATCCGCAAAGCACCAGCGCCTATGCGCGGACAAAAGCGCTCGGCGAGGCCGCGGTGTTCGAGGCCTTCCCCGAAGCGATCGTCATGCGGCCCTCGATCATGTTCGGGCCGGGCGACGGTTTCTTCAACCTTATGGGCTCGCTGGCGCGCTGGCTGCCGGTCGTGCCGCTGATCGGCGGCGGGACGATGTTCCAGCCGATCTATGTCGGCGATACCGCAGACGCGTTTGCGGCGGCGGCCGAGGGCGCCGTCAGGGCCGGGCGCATCTACGAGCTCGGCGGTCCGGAAACGCTGAGCTACCGCGACCTCATGGAGCGGGTTCTGCGCGTGACCGGCCGGCGCAATCCGCTGCTCCCCATTCCGCCTGCGCTCGGCAAGCTGATGGCCTTCCCGTTCACGCTGCTGCCGTTCCCGCCGCTCCTGACCGGCGACCAGGTCGAGCTGCTGCAGATCGACAATGTCGTATCGGAGCAGGCGGCGAGGGAGAAACGCACGCTCGCGGCCTTCGGCATCGAGCCGACGCCAATGGACGCCGTGCTCTCCACCTACCTCTGGCGCTTCCGCAAGCACGGCCAATTCGACCGGGTCGCTGCCTGAGCGCCCGGGTTCAGCCGAGGCCGGCCGCCGTTGCGGCCGAAGGCCTTTCTGCCGCCGCGGCGGCCGGTTCGACATTGCGGGTGTCCGAGGGGGAGAAGGCGGCCGCCAGCGCACCGCTCCGGTATTCGCTATAAAGCAGAACCGCGATCGCGCCGGTAAGAATCGTGAGGACGGCGAGATTGGCGGCGAGAAGCGCGCCGTAGCCCCGCCGTTGCTCGTCCCTTGTCGCGCGGCGCGGGGGCGGCGGCACTACCGCCAGCGGTTCCGGCGGCGACTCCGGCTTCGGCTCGTCATCCGGCACCGTCAGCGGCAGTGCCTCCGGTTCGAACGGAGTCTCCTGTCTCGGCGATCTACTGAGCTCCTCCTCGAGTGCCCGCCGCAGTTCCACCGTCGGTTCGAGCCGCAGGGCCTCTTCGCGCGCCGATTCCTCGGCCGTCGGCTTCCGGCGTGCCGCGCGCCGCCGCGCATGGCCGCGGACCGCCGCGCCGAAGGCAGCAATGGAAGCGCTCGCGCTCAGGGCAAGAGGAACGGCGAGTTGCAGATCGAAGCCCGTGGGCAGCCGGCTCCCGAGCATCGCCCAACCGACCGCCGCACCGGCAAGGATCAATCCGCCGGCAACGGGCCGCAGCACCGCGACGAGGCCGCCGGCAAGCGGCGCTGCGGCAACGGCGTGCCAGACGATGAGCC
>CAYRNE010000034.1:0-12255 GCA_964425245.1 uncultured Devosia sp. | reverse complement strand
ACTGAAAGGGAAACTGGGCGCTCTTGGTGAATGCGCCGAGCAGCACCAGCAGCAGAGTCACCACATAGAGTGGATGGTTGCGGATGGCGTCTCCCGATGCGAGGACCACGTCGATGTCGTAGCTGCCCACGATATGGCCGATAAGCAGCATGCCGACCAGCAGCGCCAGCCCGCCGGTGCCTGTTACAATAAGTGCCATGCGCGCGCCGTCGCGCGCATTGGCGTTCTGATGCCAGTATCCGATGAGGAGGAACGAAAAGATGCTGGTGAGTTCCCAGAAGATGACCAGCTGGATCAGGTTGCCCGAGAGCACCATGCCCAGCATCGCGCCCATGAAGGCGAGGAACAGGGAGAAGAAGCGCGGCGCCGGATCCTTCGGCGAGATGTAATACCGGGCGTAGAGCACGACCAGAAACCCGATCCCGGTGATCATCACGACAAACAGCCACGAAAGGCCGCTGAGCCGGAAAACGAGATCGAGTCCGAGCTGCGGGAGCCAGGCCGCCTCGTAACGCACGACGGCGCCTTCCGAGACCTGCGGGAAGCCCAGTATCGCGATGGCAAGGCCAACGATCGCTACGGCCCCGGCCAGCATTGCCGCAGCCGTGCGGGCGCCGACCGGCAGCAATCGCGTGACAAGGCCACCAGCAAAGGGCAAGGCGACGTGCAGGAGGAGGATCGGATCGCCCGACATGTCTGCGAGAAGGCTCCTTCGGTAGTGGCCCTTGGCGAGCACGCTGGTGCGGCGGGCCGGATTCGTTTTCAACCGGCGCCTAACTTCCCATATATGACGAAGTCAAATGCCGCGATGCGCGTTTTTCGCGCGCCCCATACCGGTCTCCGGTCATAGTCGGGGTGCAGTTGAAGCGCCGCACCCCCTGGGTTAGGGGTGATCGCGCGGCGGACGGGGAAAACTCTCGTGCCATTTGGGCCACCAGTCGCAGCGAGTGAGACGAATATCCGGACAATGAGCGATCTCGACAGGCGCTTTTCCATTGCGCCGATGATGGACTGGACGGACAGGCACTGCCGGTGCCTGCACCGGCTCCTGTCCCGTCGTGCTCTGCTCTTCACGGAAATGGTGACGAGCGCCGCGGTCGTTCACGGCGATCGCCAACGCCTGCTTGGCTACGACCCGGCCGAACATCCGCTCGCCCTTCAACTCGGCGGCTCCGAGCCGCGCGAACTCGCGGAAGCGGCCCGGATCGGGACCGCTTTCGGCTATCGCGAGATCAACCTCAACGTCGGTTGTCCGTCCGACCGCGTGCAGTCGGGAAGGTTCGGCGCCTGCCTGATGGCCGATCCGGCGCTCGTCGCAGCCTGCGTCGGCGCCATGCGCGCCGCCACCCACCTGCCGGTCACGGTCAAATGCCGGCTGGGGATCGACGATCAGGACACGGAGGAAAGCCTCGACCGCTTCGCCGATGCGATGGTGGAGGCCGGCGTCGACGCGCTCTACGTCCACGCGCGCAAGGCCTGGTTGCAGGGTTTGTCGCCCAAGGAGAACCGCACGGTCCCGCCGCTCGATCACGGGCGCGTCCATCGCCTCGCAAGGCGGCTCGCGCCGCTGCCGGTGGTGATCAATGGCGGCATCGAGTCGCTCGCCGACGGGCACGAGCATCTGCGGCACGTGTCGGGAGTGATGCTGGGCCGCGCCGCCTACCACGATCCGATGATGCTGGTGCCTGTGGACCGGGAATTCTTCGGCGAGGCCACTGCCCGGGCGACCAGCCTCCCCGCAATAATGCGCGCCATGGCAGACTATGCAGAGTCGCAGCTCGCCGAGGGCGTGCGGCTCAACCAGATCACGCGACATATGCTCGGACTCGCCAATGGACGGCCCGGAGCGCGGGCTTTCCGGCAGATTCTCAGCGTCGATGCGGCACGTCGGGGCGCGGGCCCCGAGGTGATCGGCCGCGCACTGGCGGCTGTCGATCAGTCAACGAGTTCGAGGGAACTGGAACTGACGCTGTAGCGCGTCAGGGTTTCGAGAAAGCTCATGCCGAGCAGGCTGGTGTCGAGCGCACCGGCTTCCGCGACGAAGGCGCGGACATTCTGCCGAACGATCCCGCCGACTTCGACGGTCCCGAGCCGCACGGTCGCCGCGCGGCCGATGCCGTTCGCGGTCGAGACCGGGACATCGAACCGCAGCGAGTCCGGATCGATTCCGGCCCGTCGCGCATCCGCCGCGGTCAGGACAACCGCACTCGCACCGGTATCGAAGATCGTGCGGATTTCCGCCCCGTTGATCGTCGCGTTGACCTGGAAGTGACCATCCCGCCCGGCGCGGAACGTGGCGGTGCCGCTCGCCGCGTCGACCACGGCGGCGCCAGGCATCAGTTCGCCGAACACCCGCGCAGCGATCCCGCCGAGGTCGTCCCGATAGGTGTAGCCGACGAGCGCGACGGCGAAGAGCCCCGCCCAGACCGCAACGTTGCCGAGCAGTTCCGAGGCGCGCCGGCGGCGGCCGAAGATGCCGGCGGCGATGACGATCAGGAGCAAAAGCAGCGGCACGAGCTGGCCTGTCTGCGCCTGGGTCAGGCCGACGAGGCTCCCGGCATCGGCGCTGATCAGGAGCGCGATACCGATGGCGACGGCGATTGCGATTCCGATAAAGAGCAAGACCGATCCTTCCCGCGCGAAGGCGCAGTTCAGATATAGGGACGATCCTGTCCCAAGTCAGGCTTACTCGAAGACGAGGAACATGGTGAGCGCGGCGATCTCGACAAGCGCATGAAGCCCTCCGATGAGGTCCCCTGTCTGGCCGCCGATGAGCCGGCGGCAGGTCCAGACCCATGCCGAACAGGCCCCCGCGGCCGCGGCCAGCGCCAGGACGACGCCGAGCACCCCGACGAACGGGCCAGCAAGAGCCAGCGTCAGAACCGCGGTGAAGGCCGCCCCGATCCAGAAAGCCTGCGGCGTCACCCGGCCGAGGCTGGCGGACGCGCCTCCCTCGCGCGCGGGCGGCAAGGCCACGCTGAGCCAGAGTGCACCGGAGCGGCCGATCATGCTCGAGGCCAGCATCAGAGCGCCGGCGGTCAGCGGATTGACGGCGGCAATCGAGCCAAGGGCGGTTACGCGCAGTATGAGGTAGAACGCAATGGCCGCAACCCCGTAGGTGCCATGGCGGCTGTCGCGCATGATCTCCAGTCGCCGTTCGATGGTCGTCCCGCCGAAAAGGCCGTCGGCTGCGTCGGCGAGCGCATCTTCGGGCATCGCGCCGGTGATCGCGACAAGGGCCGCAACGCCCACCGCGGCAGCGAAGAATGGCGGCACGGTTAGCCAGCAAAGGGCCATCATCAGCAGCGCCGGAAGGAAGGCTACGGCGAGGCTTACGAACGGAGTAGCCGGCGCCATGCGTGAGAGGTTTGGCGGCTCGGGCGGTGCTTCCCCGATCGGCACGCGCGAAAAGAAGCGCATGCCCATCACGAAATCGTCCGCGAGGCGCGCCGCATGCTCCACCGGCCGGTCGTTATCCTGGCGGATCGGCGGTGGGGCAGGGGCGGTCAATTGCATTTTCCGATGGACTACGGGAAAACGACTGTCGGGCAGGCGCCAGGACAATTCAACCCTTGAGCGTGACGCGCTTCGACCTTGTCAGCGAATGGCACCTGGACGCGCCGGGGGCCCGCGTCTGGTCCGAACTCGTCGCTGCCGAGCGGTGGCCGGAATGGTGGCGGGCCGTCAGGCGCGTCGAACGGATCACCGACGGCGGCCCCGATGGCATCGGCGCCGTGCGCCGGTTCACCTGGCGGACGGCACTTCCCTACGACATCACGTTCGACATGCGGTCGACGCGGGTCGAGCCTGAGCAAATCCTCGAGGGCGCCGCGACTGGCGAGTTGAGCGGCGTAGGCCGCTGGACGCTTACGCCCGAGGGTACGGGAACGCTTGTCCGATACGACTGGCAGGTCGAACTCGGTAGCCCATGGCAGCGGGCACTCGCGCCGCTGCTCCGGGGGATCTTTGCCTGGAACCACAACGTGGTGATGGGCTGGGGAGAGGCGGACATTCGCCGCCGCCTCGGAATCGGGTAGCGACTCGCGCCGCTCTTCTGCCATCACGGCTGGCCGAGCGGAGCCGCTATGCCATCCCCCTACGCCGACATTCTCGATCTTATCAACATTGTGCCCCACGGCGACGAGGACGCCGTTTCGGCCATCCGGGCCCGTGACGCCAGGTTGACCAAGCCCCGAGGGTCCCTGGGGCGGCTCGAGGAGCTCGTCGAATTCCTCGCGCGCTGGCAGGGCAAGGCCGAGCCGACGCTCGACAACCCGATGGTCGCGATCTTTGCGGGCAATCACGGCGTCACCGACCAGGGCGTTTCGGCGTACCCGCGCGACGTGACGGCGCAGATGGTCGCCAATTTCACGGCCGGTGGGGCAGCAATCTCGCAGATCTGTGCGCTCCACGAACTCAACCTGCGCGTGTTCGAACTCGCACTCGAATTGCCGACGGGCGATATCACGCGGGCGGAGGCCATGGACGACCGGACCTGCGCCGCGACGATCGCCTATGGCATGGAGGCCCTGGCGGGGGCGCCGGACCTCCTCTGCCTCGGTGAAATGGGGATCGGCAATACGACGGTCGCTGCGGCCATCTATGCGGGGCTCCATGGCGGCACGGGCGCCGATTGGGTCGGCCGCGGCGCGGGGGTCGACGACGCCGGGCTCGTCCGCAAGGCGGATGCAGTCGACCGGGCGCTGGCGCTTCACCGCGACCGCCTGAGCGACCCGCTCTCCGTCCTTTCCCGGTTGGGGGGCAGGGAAATCGCCGCGATGCTCGGCGCACTCATCGCCGCCCGGCATCAAAAGACACCGGTGATCGTCGACGGCTTTGTCGCGACGGCGGCCGCCGCGATCGCCCACGCGATCAACCCGGCCGCAATCGACCATTGCCTCTTCGCCCACACGTCCGCCGAGAGTGCGCACGCGCGGGCGATCGCATTGCTCGGGGTCCGTCCGCTGCTCGACCTCGGCATGCGGCTGGGCGAGGGAAGCGGCGCCGCCCTTGCCGCTGTGCTCGCAAAAACCGCGCTCCATCTTCACCGCCATATGGCGACGTTCGAGAGCGCCGGCATCAGCGACAAGGCCTGATCGCCCTGGGGGCTGCGGCTAATTCGCCTCGGAGTAGATTTCGAGATTGTGGGTCGGCTCCACCACGGGTGCGAGCGCATCCATGACCCGGGCCCGCGGGAAGGTGGCGATCACCTCGGTGCCGAAACGGAGCTTCGAGAAAAGATCGAACCGCCCCTGGTGCAGCTCCATGATCTTCTGGACGATCGGCAGGCCGAGACCCGCCCCCTGTTCGGCGGTCTTCTGGGCCAGCGAACCCTGACCGAACGAGGACAGCACGGTTTCGATCTCGTCCTCGGGAATGCCGGGTCCATTGTCGCGCACGCAGACCATCTGTCCCCCGTCCGACGAGCGCGTGACGACCAGCTGCACCTTGCCCGACTGTGGCGTGAACTTGATGGCATTGGAGAGCAGATTGAGCACCACCTGGCGGATGGCGCGCTCGTCACCCCAGAGCTTGGGCAGGTTGTTGGCGTAGGAGAAGGTGAGGTCGATCTGCTTGCCCTTGGCGCGGATCTCCATCATGCGCCGGCAGTCCTCCGCGATGTCGACGAGCGAAACGGCCTCCTCATTGAGTTCGTACTTGCCGGCCTCGATCCGCGAGAGGTCGAGCAGCTCGTTGATGAGGTTGAGAAGATGCTGGCCGGAGCGGTGGATGTCTCCGGCATATTCCTTGTACTGCGGCACGTTCAATGGCCCCAGCAGCTCGGACTTGAGCACTTCCGAAAAGCCGATGATCGCGTTGAGGGGCGTACGGAGCTCATGGCTCATCGTGGCCAGGAATTGCGACTTGGCGATATTGGCCTGTTCGGCGTGCCGCCGTGCCTCGTCCGACATCTGCCGCGCTTCCTTCAATTCGTTGATGAGCGCGTCCTTTTCGGCCTGGTGCTCCACCGTCTCGAGTTCGGACCGGTGGAGTTGCTTCGCGAGGTAGACGAAGAAGATTTCCCCGCCGACCGTTACCGCAGCCAGCGCATAGTTCAGCGTGCCGCCCTGGATGATCAGGTGGATCGAAACCGTGAGCGTTGCCGGCAGCGTCGACATGAGCGTCGCGCCCGGCAGGGTGCGCGTGGAGATGGCATTGGCCGCGATGCAGACGAGGACCATCGCGAACATTGCGACGGTCAGGTTCGGCGCCTCGCTCGTGAGCGCGAAAAGCGACAGCATTGACCAGCCGATGCCGTACGCCGTCTCGCCGATGATGAAGCGTCGCGTCCATTGCGCGGCATTGAGCTTGCTCTTGCTCGCTCGCTTGAACTGCCGGCAGAGCAGCACCACCACGGTATTGGCGAGTATGACGATTCCCGCCCAGATAGCCGCTGCTAGGACTGGGGTCCAGAGGCTGACGAAGAGCGCAAGGATGACGAGCAGGGCAGGGAGCGCGAGCGCCCCCGAGAGACGCGAACCGGCGTACTCGTCGAGCAGCTCGAGATCGAACGACGCTTTGGTGCCGGAAACCGAGGTCAGCCGCTGCCGCGCGTCGAACACGGTCTTTTGCGAGGTGCGGCGCGGCTCACGGCCCATCTGCGCGCGCACGTCGGCTTCGTCTGCGGCCGGGTTGAGGGCCATTACGCGATACTCGGCTCACTCACTGATGCGAAGAGGCAACGCTTTCGCTACGCTCGTGGGGGAGCCTACGAGGATCGTGGTTAAGGGAGCGTGAAGCCGATGCGTTCACGACGGCGGCGTATTGCCCCCGGCGGCGACATGCCGCGCTGGCTCCGGCCGGGCCATGCGCTGCACAGTCGCGATTCCTCTTGGCGCAGGTTGCTGGGCGCCGTTCTCGCAGTGATCGGCCTTGGCGCCGCGGCCTTCGTTGCTGCGCAGCTCGATCCGCTGCCGCCTCGGTTCACCGGCGTCGCGCGCGTTTCGGACGGGGACAGTTTCTGGGTGGGAAGGGACCGGGTTCGTCTCGCGGAGCTCGATGCGCCCGAACTCGATCAGGTCTGCTGGCGCGAGAACGGCGCCGAGTGGCCGTGCGGTCGCGAAGCGCGCGCGTTTACCGCCCGCCTGCTCGATGGCGGCCGCGTCGAATGCCAGCCGCGGGATCTGGATCGCTTCGGCCGAACCGTAGCTGATTGCACCGTCGCCGGCCGCAACATCGGCGCCCAACTGGTACGTGCGGGGCTCGCAGTCTCGAAAGGCGGCTACGAGATCGAGGAGAGAGGAGCCAGAGAGGAACGCCTGGGCATTTGGTCCGGCCGCTTCATCGACCCGCGCGAATGGCGCGACGAAGGACCTCGCAATGATCCCGGTCCCGGACTGCTCGAGATGATATGGACATGGTTCAGGGAGTTGACAGGCGCAACGGCAGTGCGTTGAATGCCACATTGCGGCGGCGATTTTTGCGCCATCTCGACAAATTTGGACCTCATTCGGCAAACTGATTTCAGGGGGCAGCAATAGCCTTGGACAAGATCGATCGGAAAATTCTGGCGCTCCTGCAGAAGGACGCGACAACCCCCGTCGCGGAAATCGGCCGCAAGGTCGGCCTCTCGACCACGCCTTGCTGGCGCCGGATACAGAAGATGGAAGAGGATGGCGTCATCCGGGGACGGGTGGCCATCCTCAATCCGGTGAAGGTGAATGCCGGGGTCACCGTCTTCGTATCGATCCGTACCAACGAGCACACGGAATCCTGGCTGCGGAAATTTGCCGCCGTCGTCGAGGATTTCCCCGAGGTCGTCGAATTCTATCGGATGAGCGGAGAAGTCGATTATCTGCTGCGGGTCGTCGTGCCCGACATCGCCGCCTACGATACGTTCTACAAGAAGCTTATTTCGAAGATCGCCCTCACGGACGTGAGCTCATCGTTCGCAATGGAGCAGATCAAGTATACGACCGCCCTGCCGCTCGAGTTCGCCCTCGTCGAAGGCGACGACAGGTAGGCCGCGGCGCTGCCGCCGATCCTCCAGCCTCAAGGAAAAGGGCCGGCGCGCGGCCGGCCCCTTCATTGCGTCATTGCCTTTTGCGTCAGTGGTTGACGACCACCAGCGCGCCGACCCTCACGCGTTCGTAAAGGTCGATGACATCTTCGTTCGTGAGGCGGATGCAGCCGGAAGAAACGGCCTGTCCGATCGTCCAGGGCTCCGACGTGCCGTGAATGCGGTAGAGCGTGCTGCCGATATAGAGCGCCCGTGCGCCGAGCGGATTGTTCGGGCCGCCGGGCATGTAGGCAGGCAGGTCCGGCACGCGCTTGCGCATGGCCGCCGGCGGCGTCCAGCCCGGCCATTCGGCAACGCGGGTGATCCGGTGCGTCCCGGACCACCGGAAGCCGTCGCGGCCGACGCCGATGCCGTACTTCATGGCCTTGCCGTCGGGCATGACGAAGTAGAGGCGCCGCTCCGACGTTTCGACGACGATGGTCCCCGGCTTGTACTTCGTCTCATAACTGACGAGCTCGCGCTTGATCGCGCTGCCGCGCTTGCCTCGCGCGGCGACCGTCGCGGAATCTTCCCACGTGTTCGTATCGGGATTGTAGATGCGTGCCGCCGAGACGGGCACGATGGTGGTCACAGAAAGAAGGGCCGCTATCGCGGCGGCAACAACGGTCTTCAGTTTGATCATGTTTCGATCTTCTGCCTCTGACAGTTTCCGCTAACCTGCGGGGACCATTGAATCGTAATGTGATTACCGGGTTTCAAACGACCGGAAAAGGCGCGCCCGCCACGTTTGCGACACCGGCAGAACACCTTGCGCACATTGTGTTGCCACGATGTTACAATGGCCATTCACCAATCCGTGAGGCCGTCACGTTGACAGGGGGCATGTTGCTGCTTAGCACCCGCGCAAGCGGGGGAGTGGGCGATTGAGCGAGACCCAGAAACGGACAGCGGCCGCGAAGGCGCTGGAAGAAGTGCGGCCGGGCATGCGGCTCGGCCTCGGAACCGGATCGACCGCGCGCCACATGGTGGACCTGCTGGGCCAGCGCGTGGCCGCGGGACTCGACGTCCTTTGCGTTCCCACATCCGAGGCAACCGCGGCCCAGGCGCGGTCGCTGAACATCCCGCTCGCGACGCTCGACGAGATCGAGGAACTCGATCTGACGATCGACGGCGCGGATGAGATCGGCCCCGGCCTTACCCTCATAAAGGGCGCGGGCGGCGCGCTCCTGCGCGAGAAGATCGTTGCCGCGGCCTCCCGCCGAATGGTCGTCGTCGCCGACGAAAGCAAGACCGTTTCCGGGCTCGGGAAGTGCCCGCTGCCGATCGAAGTGAACCCGTTCGGCCTGAGGGCGACGACGAGGGAGATCGGAGCCGTGGCACGGGATTTCGGCGCCGCGGGAGGGCTTCGCCAGCGGTTGCGCAGCGATGGTAGCGCCTATGTGACAGACGGCGGACACTTCATTGTCGATGCCACTTTTGGCCGCATTTCCGATCCAGAAGCGCTGTCGGACGCGCTGCTGCAGATCCCGGGGGTTGTGGAGCACGGACTGTTCATCGGACTGTGCAGCAGGGCATATGTGGCCGCAGAGGCGGGCGTGAGCGTGCATGACGCCTCATCGTCAGCTGTGCCGAACTAGGCTCTAACTCGAACAATGGGCACCAACAGCATGAAATTCTTGATCAAACGCGGAAGCCTGATGCTCGCGTTCGTTGTCGGTCTGGGGCTGGCCGCCCTGACGGTACCGGCGCTAGCGCAGGAAACCGAGCTTGCACCCGAGCATCTGGCGCTCGCACGCAAGTACGTGGACCTGACCGACAAATCGAGCATCTACGAAGTCGCGCTCGTCGAAACGGCCGTCGAGACGATGCGCACTCTCGTCACGGCCAATCCGGAAATTACCGAGCCCGTGGACCAGGCGATCACCAGCACGCTCGACGTCTACAAGGGGCGAAAGAGCGAGCTGATGGATCAGTTTGCACGTGTTTACGCGCTGAACTTCACCATGGAGGAGCTGGAGCAGATCGTCGCCTTCTACGAGTCGCCGGTTGGCAGCAAGCTCGCCGCGGCCAATGCGACGCTGAACGAGAGCCTCCAGACCGTCATGCGGGTGTTCGAGGTCAACCTGAAAACCGAGTTCTTTGCCATGGTTCGTGCCGAGCTGAAGGAAGCCGGATACGACGTCTGACGCCGGGCTCATCCCCGATCAGCAGCGGCCCCGCTTGTGCGGGGCCGTGTCTTTTGTGCTAGAGGGCTTGCGCCCTTGAGCAGCGGAACTCTGCGACGTGCCGTACGACTACGACCTCCTTGTGATCGGCGCCGGATCAGGCGGCGTCCGGGCGGCGCGTCTTGCAGCCGGCTATGGCGCCAGGGTCGCGGTGGTCGAAGAATTCAGGGTCGGCGGCACCTGCGTGATCCGGGGCTGCGTCCCCAAGAAGCTTCTCGTTTACGCCAGCCGCTTCAACGACATGTTCGGGCTCGCCGAGAGCTTCGGCTGGACCGTCGACGCGCGCTTCGACTGGTCCACGCTCGTTGCCAACAAGGACCGCGAGATCGCGCGGCTGGAAGCGGCCTACGTTTCCGCGATCGAGCGCCCCGGTGGCGAGATCATCCGCGACCGGGCCATTCTCCGCGACGCGCATCGCATCTCGCTCGTGAAGTCCGGCCGGGAGCTGACGGCCGGTACCATCCTCCTCGCGACCGGCGGCCATCCACACATTCCGGACATTCCCGGCAAGGAGCTGGGGTTCACGTCGAACGAAGCCTTTGATCTCGAGGAACTGCCGCAGTCCATCCTGATCGTCGGCGGCGGTTACGTCGCCGCGGAGTTCGCAACGATTTTCAACGGACTCGGCGTTGCGACGACGATTGTCTATCGCGGCGACTGCATTCTGCGCGGATTCGACGAAGATCTGCGGCGCGGCCTCGATGCCGGCTTCGAGGAGCGCGGCATCCGCCGCATCTACGAAACGACCCTGAGCTCGCTTCGCCGGCAGGGCGCGGGCGTCGTGGCAACCTTCAGCGACGGTGTCGAGGCGCCTTTCGGCGGCGTGATGTTTGCGACCGGCCGGCGGGCCAACGTCACCGGCTATGGGCTCGAGACGGTGGGCATCGCGCTGCGTCCGGAAATGGCCTGCATCATGGTCGACGAATTCTCCCGGACTTCGGTGCCCAATATCTACGCTATCGGCGATGTCACCGGCCGGCTGCAGCTCACCCCCGTCGCCATCCGCGAGGGCGCAGCCTTCGCCGAAACGGTCTTCAACGACAACCCGACGAAAGTCGACCATTCCCTCGTCGGGACGGCCGTCTTCGCCGAGTCGGAAGTGGCGGCGATCGGCCTGACGGAGGCCGAGGCGGCGACGCACGGCGACATCGACGTCTACATCGCCCGCTTTCGTCCCATGATCGAGACGCTTTCGACCGCGACCGGACGAATGGTCCTGAAGATGATCACAGAGGCGGAAGGCGGCCGCGTGCTCGGCGTGCATGTGCTCGGGCCCGGGGCCGCCGAGATGATACAGATGGCGGCCATTCCGCTGGGTATGGGTGCAGCCAAGGCGGATTTCGACCGGGCGGTCGCCATTCACCCCACGGCGGCCGAAGAACTGGTGACAATGAAGGCCCCGGCGTATCGTTACCGGGGAGGCGTGAAGCAGTAGGTCGGCACCTGGCGCTGTGATACGATCGTCAGCGGCATCTTGGCAGCACGGTGCGCCCCTGTTAGAGCGCCAGTCATGTCCGGGCCGGACGAGCGTTGAGTAAGTGATGATGACGAGCTGGACCCCTTCGAGCTGGAGAAGCAGGCAGATTTCTCAGGTTCCGGTCTATCCGGATCCTGACAAGCTCGAGGCCGCAGAATCGCAGCTTCGCAGGTTCCCGCCGCTGGTCTTTGCGGGCGAGGCTCGCGAGCTGAAGCACCAGCTCGCCGAGGTCGCAAGGGGCGAGGCCTTCCTTCTTCAGGGCGGCGACTGTGCGGAGAGCTTTGCCGAGCATGGCGCCGACCACATCCGCGATTTCTTCCGTGTCTTCCTGCAGATGGCGATCATCCTGACACACGGTGCGAGCAAGCCGGTGGTCAAGGTTGGCCGCATTGCGGGCCAGTTTGCGAAGCCCCGGTCATCCGACACCGAAACCCAGGACGGGGTGACGCTCCCCTCGTATCGCGGCGACATCATAAACGATATCGCCTTTACCGAGCAGGCGCGGCAACCGGACCCGGAGCGTCTGCTGCAGGCCTACCGGCAATCGGCCGCGACCCTCAACCTGCTGCGCGCCTTCGCCACCGGCGGCTACG
>CAYRNE010000033.1:5616-12337 GCA_964425245.1 uncultured Devosia sp. | reverse complement strand
GGTCGGGGTGGGATGGATCACAATCGGGCGCGGCGCGCAGCACATGACTCACTCACCCAGGCTCACGCTCAGCGGCATATCCAGGTCCTTTCCGGGCGTGCGCGCCCTGCATGACGTTTCGCTCGCACTCTATCGGGGACAGGTGACCGCGCTCATCGGCGAGAACGGCGCGGGCAAATCGACGCTCGTCAAGATCCTGACCGGCATCCATCAACCCGATAGCGGCGAGATCCGGCTGGATGGCAGGCCCGTGACGCTCCCGAGCGCCCACCGCGCCTTCGAGCTGGGCATCACGGCGATCCACCAGGAAACGGTTCTCTTCGACGACTTGACGGTCGCCGAGAACATCTATCTCGGTCATGCGCCGCGCACGCGGCTCGGCACCGTCGACTGGCGCCGTATGAAAAGCGAAGCGCGCGCCGTGCTCGACGCCATGGGCGCCCGGCACATCGGCGAGGGCGAGCGGCTGCGGGAGCTCTCGATCGCCAACAAGCACCTCGTTGCCGTTGCGCGTGCCATGTCGGTCGAGGCCGAGGTCGTCATCATGGACGAACCCACCGCCTCGCTCAGTCACAAGGAGATCGAGGACCTCTTTTCGCTCGTCGAGCTGCTCAGGCGCGACGGTAAGGCAGTGCTCTTCATCTCGCACAAATTCGACGAGATCTACCGGATCGCCGATCGCTTCACCGTCTTTCGCGACGGCGAGATGGTCGGCGAGGGCCTCGTCGCTGACACGCCGCAGACCGAGATCGTGAGGATGATGGTCGGACGCTCGGTCGACCAGATCTTTCCCAAGCGCAAGGTCGATCTCGGCGAGACCATCCTCGAGGTCGAGGATCTGTCGCATCCCACCGAATTCGATTCCGTCGGCTTCGAGCTTCGGCGCGGCGAAATCCTCGGCTTCTACGGTCTCGTCGGAGCCGGCAGGAGCGAGCTGATGCAGGCGATCTTCGGCATCACCGCCCCTTCCCGCGGCCGCATCGTCCTCGATGGTTCGGCCATCGCACCTCGCTCCCCTTCGCAGGCGGTGGCCGCCGGCATCGTCTACGTTCCCGAGGAGCGGGGCCGCCAGGGCGTCGTTGCCGAACTGCCGATCGTCGAAAACGTGTCGCTGCCCTCGCTCGAGCGGACCTCGCGGCGCGGCTTCATTCGGCTCGCCAACGAGTTCGCCCTGGCGCGCGACATCACGCAGCGGCTCGACCTCCGCGCCGCCTCGCTCAGTCAGCCGGTCGGCACGCTTTCGGGCGGCAACCAGCAAAAGGTCGTGATCGCCAAGTGGCTCGCGACCCAGCCGCGCATCATCATCCTCGACGAGCCGACCAAGGGCATCGACATCGGCTCCAAGGCCGCTGTCCATGCCTTCATGGGCGAGCTGGTCGCGCAGGGGCTCTCGGTCATCATGGTCTCCTCCGAGCTGCCCGAGATCATGGGCATGAGCGATCGCGTGGTGGTGATGCGCGAGGGGCGCATCGTCGATACGTTTGTCAACGACGAGAGTCTGACGCCCGAGAGACTGGTGATGGCGGCCGCCGGCATCGCGGAGCGCGCCGCATGACACGTCTGCTGAAACTGCGCGAGGTCTGGCTGGCGCTTGCGATCCTGCTCCTGCTCGCGGCCGTGACCTTCCGCGCGCCGGGTTTCTCGGCTCCCGGCAATCTCGTCTCGGTCTTCAATGACAGCGCGCTCCTCGTCATCCTGGCGCTCGGCCAGATGACGGTAATCCTCACCCGTTCGATCGACCTCTCGATCGCCTCGAACGTTGCGCTCTCGGGCATGGCCGTCGCGTTGATCAATTCGACCATGCCCGACGTGCCCGTGCCGGCGCTGATCGTTCTCGCCTGCCTCTGCGGCGCCGCCCTTGGCGCCTTCAACGGGCTGCTCGTCTGGCTCCTCGGCATCCCGGCGATCGTCGTGACGCTGGGCACGCTCACGATCTATCGCGGACTCACCTTCCTCATCGCCGGTGGCCAGTGGGTGAACGCTGACGAACTGACGCCCGATTTCATCAACATCACCCGCATCGATCTCCTCGGCCTGCCGCTCCTCAGCTGGTCGGCGATCGTCATCGGGGTGATCTTCTATCTCGTCCTGACGCGCACGTCGGTCGGCCGCTCGATCTATGCCATCGGAGTCAACCCGACCGCGTCGGTCTATGCCGGCATCGACGTCGGCTTCACCAAGTTCGTCGCCTTCTGCATTTCGGGGTTCGTTGCCGGGCTCTGCGGTTACCTCTGGGTTTCCAAGTTCGTCATCGCCTCCTCCGAAACCGCGATCGGCTACGAGCTGCAGGTGATCGCGGCCTGCGTGATCGGGGGCGTGTCGATCATGGGAGGCGTCGGGTCCGTCGGCGGCGCCATTCTCGGTGCGCTCTTTCTCGGACTGATCGGCCGCGCCCTTCCGGTCGTCCAGATCTCGCCGTTCTGGCAAATGGCGATCGTCGGCGCCGCAATCATCCTCGCCGTCATCCTCAATGCCCGGGCGGAGCGGCGCACCGGCCGGGTGATCCTCAGATCGGCGGAGCATCGCGCGTGAACGAGCAATCGCCGGCCACCCGCCACATTCCCGACCGCCTCGGCAATCCGCTGCGCGATGCCGTCTTCTCGTGGCCTTCGCTGCTGCTCGTCGTGGCGCTGGCGCTCTTCGTCTTCAACGCGCTGATTTCGCCCTACTTCCTGTCGCCCTGGTCGATCAGCGACATGACCTTCAATTTCACCGAGAAGGCGCTGATCGCGCTCGCCATGGCGCTTCTCATCATTTCCGGCGAAATCGATCTCTCGGTGGCCGCGATCATAGCGCTCGCTTCGACGATGATGGGGCTGGCGATGACCGCCGGCGCCGACACGCCGGTACTCGTCGCGGTCGGCGCGCTCACCGGCCTCGCGTGCGGAGCCTTCAACGGCGTGCTGGTGACGCGGCTCGGGCTACCCTCGATCGTCGTCACCATCGGCACGATGAGCCTCTTCCGCGGCATCGGCTTCATCGTTCTCGGCGATCAGGCCTTCAAGGGCTATCCCGCCGACTTCGCCTTCTTCGGCCAGGGCTATGTCGGAAGCATCGAGCCCTTCAAGTACATCTCCTTTGAGCTCGTGCTCTTCCTCGTCGCAGCGGCGATCTACTACGTGCTGCTGCACCGGACCAATTTCGGCCGCCGCATCTTCGCCATCGGCAACAATGCCGTTGCGGCTCGTTTCTCCGGCATCCGCGTCGAGCGCATCAAGTTCGTGCTCTTCTGTTTGACCGGCCTCATGGCCGGAATTGCCTCGGTGCTGCTGACCTCGCGGCTGGGTTCGACCCGCCCCTCCATCGCCCAGGGCTGGGAGCTCGAGGTCATCACCATGGTGGTCCTCGGCGGCGTGAACATCCTCGGCGGCGCCGGCTCGATCGCCGGCGTCGCAGTGGCTGCCGTCATCATGGGGCTGGTGACCTTCGGCCTCGGTTTGCTCAATGTGCCAGGCATCGTCATGTCGATCGTCATCGGCAGCATGCTGATCATCGTCATCGCGCTGCCGATCATATTCGCCCGCCTGAGGAGACGATGATGGACGAAGAGAAGTATGCCTTCACCTTAAAGCTCAATCCCGGCATGCGCGACGAGTACAGGAAGCGCCACGACGAAATCTGGCCCGAGCTCGTCGCGCTGCTGAAGGAGGCGGGCGTGCGCGACTACTCGATCCACCTCGAGGAGGAAACCGGTACGCTATTCGGCGTCCTCTGGCGGCGCAGGGATCACACCATGGCTTCGCTTCCCGACCATCCGGTGATGAAGCGCTGGTGGGCGTACATGGCCGACATAATGCAGACCCATCCCGACAACCGCCCGGTCGAAAAGCCCCTGCTGACCGTGTTTCACATGGACTGAGCTCAGGTGACCTCCATCCGGCGCGTCGCCGTCATCGACATCGGCAAGACCAATGCCAAAGTGGCGCTGGTTGACGTCAAGACGCTGCGCGAGATCGCGGTGCGCAAGGCGCCCAATCTCGTCCTCGCCGGTCCGCCGTACCCGCATTACGATGTCGAGGCACTGTGGCGCCTCATGCTGGATGCCCTCGCCGCCTTCGGTCGCGAGCACGGCGTCGATGCGATTTCGGTGACGACGCACGGCGCTACCGCCGCGCTCCTCGATTCAGCGGGGCGGCTGGCGCTGCCGGTGCTCGACTACGAGCACACCGGTCCCGACGACCTGACGGCCGGTTACAACGCGGTCCGGCCGGACTTCGACGAGACCGGTTCGCCGCGCCTGCCGATCGGGCTCAATCTCGGCGCGCAGCTTTTCTGGCAGCAGCGCATGTTTCCCGAAGCATTTGCCCGCGTGCGGACCATCCTCGCCTATCCGCAGTACTGGACCTGGCGGTTGAGCGGCGTCGCGGCGAACGAGGCAACCTCGCTCGGCTGCCACACCGACCTCTGGAACCCGCGCACAGCCGCTTTTTCGAGCATGGTTGCAAGACTCGGCTGGAGCGGCCTCTTCGCACCCGTACGGCCCGCGACCGACCGGCTCGGCCCGATCCTGCCGGCGGTGGCGGAAGCGACGGGGCTCGATCCGGAAACGCCGGTCTTCTGCGGCATCCACGATTCCAATGCATCGCTCCTGCCCCATCTGCTCGCCCGCCGGCCGCCCTTCGCGGTGATCTCGACGGGAACCTGGGTCATCGCCATGGCGGTGAGCGCAGGAGCCAAGCGGCTCGACCCGTCGCGCGATACGCTGATCAACGTCGATGCTTTCGGACAGCCGGTACCCTCGGCCCGCTTCATGGGCGGCCGCGAGTTCGAATCCATCGTCGGGGAGGCGGCGGAGCCGCCCTCGCCGGCCGAGGTGGCCGCCGTGATCGAAACACCGGTCCTTCTGCTGCCCGCGGTGCAGCCCGGTTCCGGTCCGTTCCAGGGACGGGAGGCGAACTGGCATCCTGGAAAACCGGAAAGCGCAAGCGCCGTCCGATGCGCCGCCTCGTTCTATCTTGCGATGATGACGGCGACCTGTCTCGAACTGGCCGGTGCCGATGGCCCGGCGCTCGTCGAGGGACCGTTCGCGGGCAATGCGCAGTTTCTTCAGATGCTGGCGGCGGCAACAGGACGCGATGTGATCGTTGCTTCCGGCGCGACGACGGGAACCAGCATCGGGGCTGCCCTTCTCGCGCTCGGCGGCCGGCCGCTCGAGGCGCCTCCGCTGCCGCCGCCGGTGCGCCCGTCCGGCGCGCTCCGCCCTTACGCCGCGGCCTGGCGCGGACGCGTCGACGGCCCATGATCGGCGTCGCGCGCGCCGGCGTGCGTTTTTGACCAAGTGATAAGAATTCGGTGACGAGCGGCCGGGAGGACGCTAATACTACCAACCGGATGACTGACGCGGGGCCAACTTGCCGCCGGCGTGACCATCGTCCGCCGCAAGGCGCCGGGGATGGTGATGCTGGGTATTGCTCGGTCGCCGTAGCGACGTCCAGTTTAGGGCGACCGGCCAATACGGCCGCCAGAATGGGGACCACAAGGAGGAATCTATGAGAATGAGGATCATGCCCAAGGCCGTTGTTTCGGCCCTCGCGATCGTCTTGCTTGCGGGGACTGCGGTGCAGGCCCAGGACGGCTTCAAGGCGTGCCAGGTGACCGACACCGGCGGCGTCGACGACAAGAGCTTCAACCAGGCCGCCTGGGAAGGCGCGCAGCGGGCCGCGGCCGATCTCGGCGGCGAAGCCAAGGTGCTCGAATCGAAGTCCGAAACCGACTACGTGCCCAACATCAACTCCTTCGTCGCAGAGGACTGCGACATCATCGTCACGGTGGGCTTCCTGCTCGGCGATGCGACCAAGGCCGCGGCCGAGGCCAATCCCGACATGAAGTTCTCGATCGTCGACTTCGCCTATGACCCGGTGATCCCGAACGTGCTGGGCCAGGTCTTCGCGACCGCCGAGGCGGCGTTCCTCGCCGGTTACGTGGCGGCGAGCGTCACGACCACCGGTGTCGTCGGCACCTTTGGCGGCATCAACATCGGCCCGCCGGTCACCGACTTCATGGACGGCTTCGTGTGGGGCGTGCGGTATTACAACGAGCAGAAGGGTGCCGACGTCCAGGTGCTCGGCTGGGACCCCGACACCAAGGAAGGCCTCTTCACCGGCAACTTCGATTCGCTGTCGGACGGCCGTGACTTTGCCAAGAACCTCAACGACGAAGGCGCCGACATCGTCCTGCCGGTTGCCGGTCCCGTCGGCGGCGGCTCGGCTGCCCTTGCGGCGGAGCTCGGCACCGACACGCTGAAGATCATCGGCGTGGATGCCGACTGGTACCTCACCGACCCCGACCATTCGGGCGTGTTCCTGACCTCGATCCTCAAGAAGATCGATGCCACCGTCTACGAAGCCATCAAGCAGGCGCACGATGGCACTTTCGAAGGCGGCCTGATCGTCGGCACGCTGGCCAATGACGGCGTGGGCCTTGCTCCGTTCCATGACTTCGACGCCACGGTTTCGGACGAGACCAAGGCCGAGATCGAGGCGATCAAGCAGGGCATCGTCGACGGCTCGATCAAGGTCGGCGGCTGACCGCCAATCGGCCACGCACCCCGCCGCGCCACCGTGCGGCGGGGCGACGCTCCGGGTGCGGGAGGGGCTCGGTCTTGGACATCGAACTTCGCGGCATCACCAAGCGCTTCGGCGATGTCGTTGCAAATAACGATATCAATGTCGCGATCAGGGCCGGCGAGGTGTTGGGCCTGCTCGGCGAGAATGGCGCCGGC
>CAYRNE010000033.1:0-5606 GCA_964425245.1 uncultured Devosia sp. | reverse complement strand
TATCGTGCCGATGCGGGGGAGATCCTGATCGACGGCAAGCCCGTCGATTTCAAGAGCGCGGGCGACGCGATCGCCGCCGGCATCGGCATGGTGCATCAGCACTTCATGCTCGTGCCGGTATTCACGGTCGCCGAGAACGTCGTGCTCGGGGTGGAGCCGACGGGTCCGGCGGACTGGCTCGACATGAACAGGGCGCGCGAGGAAGTGCGTCGGATCAGCAAGGAACACGGGCTCGACGTCGATCCGGACGCGATCATCGAGGAACTGCCTGTCGGCATCCAGCAGCGGGTCGAAATCATCAAGGTGCTGTTCCGCGCCGCGGACGTTCTCATCTTCGACGAGCCGACGGCCGTGCTGACCCCGCAGGAAGTCACCGAATTCTACGGCATCGTCCGCTCGCTGCGCGAAGCGGGCAAGGGCCTCGTCTTCATCACCCACAAGCTCCACGAAGTGCGCGAGGTCGCGGATCGAATCGACGTGCTGCGCGCCGGCACCGTCGTGGGCGAGGCCGACCCCGCGACGGCGACCGACGCGGAACTGGCCGAACTGATGGTCGGCCGGCCGGTGGAGCTCTCGGTTGCGCGGACGCCGGCGAGGCCGGGCGAGGCCATCCTGATCGCCGACAACATCAGCGTCCTCAACGAACGCGAGGAATTCGCCGTCAGGGACGTGAGTCTCACCGTCCGCGCCGGCGAGATCGTCGGCATAGCGGGCGTGCAGGGCAACGGTCAGACCGAGCTGGTCGAGGCCATCACCGGCATGCGGCCGGTTGCCACCGGCACGCTGAATTTCGACGGCAGGGACATCACCAAGGCATCGGCACGCGAGTGCCACCGGCTGGGCATGGCCCATATCCCGGAGGACCGTCACAAGTCCGGCATGATCGGCGAGTTCACGATCGCCGAGAACATGGTGCTCAATTCCTATTACGACGAACCCTACGCCAAGGGCGTGTCGCTCAACTGGAACAAGGTGCACGACGCGGCGGCGCGCAATGCCGTCGCATTCGACGTGCGCACGCCCTCGATCTTCCTGCCGGCCGAGAACCTTTCGGGCGGCAACCAGCAGAAGATGGTGATCGCCCGCGAGCTGTCGCGCGACACCAAGCTTCTCGTCGCGGCGCAGCCCACTCGCGGCCTCGACGTCGGCTCGATCGAATACGTGCACGAACGCGTCGTGCAGGCGCGCGATTCCGGCGACGGCGTGCTCGTCGTCTCGACCGAGCTTGAAGAGATTCTGGCGCTTTCCGACCGCATTCTCGTCATGTATCGCGGTCGGATCGTGAAGGAGTTCGGCCCCGGCGCGACGGCCGGCGAAATCGGGCTGGCAATGGCGGGGGTTGCTTCGTGACCGACACGACGGAAAAAAGCGGCGGCGTCTCCGAGGAGATTCTCCGGCGCGCCGTGGCCCGGCGCTTCGACGTCCAGGAGATTGTTCTGCTGCCGATGATCGCCGTCCTGCTCGCGCTGATCGTCGGCGGCATCATCATGCTCGCAACCGGCGTCGCGCCGCGTTCGATCCTCGCTTCCTACATGTCGTTGTTCAGCGGCTCGCTCGGCTCGCTCAACGCGATCTCGGAAACGCTGGTGGCGGCGACGCCGCTCACGCTCGCCGCCCTCGGTATCGCGGTCGGCTTCCGGGCCGGCCTCTTCAACATCGGCGCCGAGGGCCAGATGATCATGGGCGGCGTCGCCGCCGTGGTCGTCGGCTTCTCGCTCGAGGGCTGGCCGATCTACCTGCATCTGCCGATCGCGCTTCTCGCGGGGGCACTCGGCGGCGCGCTCTATGCGTCCATCGCGGGCTGGCTGCGCGCCGCGACGGGTGCGCATGAGGTCATCGTCACCATCATGCTCAACCTCTCGGCCGTGCGGCTGCTGACCTACCTGCTGCGCAATCCGCCGATCCAGAACCCCGGGCGGAGCGACCCGATCTCGAAATCGGTGCTCGACAGCGCGCGCCTGCCCGACCTGCTCGATTTCATCAATCCGGCGCTGCGGCTCGATGCCGGCCTCATTATCGCATTGCTGGCCGTCGCCGTGGTCTTCTGGCTGATGTTCCGCTCGACCATTGGTTTCGAACTCCGCGCCAGCGGCACCAATCCGGACGCCGCCCACTACGCCGGCATCAATGCGAGCGTGGTCATTGTCGCGGCCATGGCGATCTCGGGCGCCCTGGCGGGCCTCGCGGGAGCGACGCAGGTCCTTGGCGTTCTGGGCCGCGTCTCGCCCAACTTCACGGGCGGCATCGGCTTCGATGCCATTGCCGTCGCACTGCTCGGGCGCTCGCACCCGATCGGCGTCCTCGTCGCCGGCCTGCTCTTCGGCGCGCTGCAGGCGGGCGGCCGCCAGATGCAGGCGGGCGCCGGCGTCAGCCTCGACCTCATCGCCATCATCCAGGCCCTGATCATCATCTTCATCGCCGCGCCGATGCTGATAAGGATGCTCTTCCCGTGGGCATTCCGGCGGACGGGCCAGCCGGGAGCCGCCCGATGACGACTCTCCCGCAGGACACGCTCGCGCCCACGCCGGTCAAGGCCATCGAGGTCAGCCGGCGGCGCCAGACGCTGATCACCGGATGGATTCTCCTTGCCCTCGCCGTACTCGTCGCGGCGGTCTTCGGGCTCGATTCGACCGGCAATGCCACCTTCCGCATGACCATGCCGGGCGATGCCTTCCGCGTCGACAATCTCGTCGTCCCGGCAGCGCCCTACGCCTATGTCGTTGCGGCCATCCTTGCCTTCTTCGGCATCCGCGTCTTCATGCGGGGCGGCGCCAAGTGGACGGGAATTCTTCTCGGCATCGGACTTTTGCTCGCGGTCACCGCTTTTCTCACCTGGGCCACCGACGGCAAATCCTTCTCGCTGACCGGCATGCTGCAATCGACGCTGGTGCGCGCGGTTCCGATAGCGCTCGGCGCGCTCGCCGGCGTCCTCTGCGAGCGTGTCGCGGTCGTCAACATCGCCATCGAGGGCATGCTGCTCGGCGGCGCGTTCACCGGCGCCGTGGTCGGCTCGATCGCCGGCGGCTGGATCGGCCTCGTGGCGGCAATCATCCTCGGGGGCCTCCTCGGCCTGCTTCTCGCGGTGCTCGTCGTGACCTACCGCGTGGATCAGATCATCGCGGGCGTCGCCATCAACCTGCTCGTCCTTGGCCTCACGTCATACGCCGCAACCCAGGTGCTGGTGCAGTATCGCGAGCTCAACAACGCGCCGATCTTCCAGGCCGTCGATATCCCCTTCCTGAGCGACTTTCCGATCATCGGGCCGATCCTCTTCCGCCACAATCTCTTCGTCTACGGGGCGCTGATCATCGTCGCGGTGACGACCTACTACCTGTTCCATACCCGCAGCGGATTGCGGGCACGCGCGGTGGGCGAGCATCCCGAGGCCGCGGACAGCCTCGGCATCAACGTCTTCCGCCTTCGCTACATCAACGTCATCGTCGGCGGCATGATCGCCGGTTTCGGCGGCGCCTGGTTCACGCTCGGCTCGGTCGGCCGCTTCGACGACAACATGACCGACGGCCGCGGCTTCATCGGCCTTGCCGCCATGATCTTCGGGCGCTGGCATCCGGTTGGCGCGCTGCTCGCCGCGCTGGTCTTCGGGTTCGCCGACTCGCTCCAGCAGAAGCTTGCGATTCTCCAGACCCCGATCCCGTCCGAGTTCCTCGCGATGGCACCCTATCTCGCGACGATCGTTCTCGTTGCAGGGCTCATCGGACGGGCGCGCGCGCCGGCCGCGGACGGCAAGCCGTTCATCAAGGAATAGCCGCCTTCGCAAACGGCTGTTCCCGCCTTACCTCGGTCGGCAGGAGACCAATCGTGACGGAGTATCTGAACCGCGTTCGCCGCGTTTGGGCCGAGGGGCGCGTTGCGGTCAACGGCTGGGTCGCCGCCCCGGCCGTCATTACCGTCGAGGCCATGGCCGCCGCAGACTGGGATTCTCTCACCCTCGACCTGCAGCACGGTACGGCGGACTACGCGGCGCTGCTCTCGCTGCTCCCGGTCATCGAGAAAGCCGGCATTACGCCCATGGTGCGCGTGCCCTGGCTCGATGAAGGCATCGTCATGCGGGTTCTCGACGCGGGCGCGCTGGGGGTCATTGCGCCGATGATCGAAACCCCCGAGGATGCGGCGAGGCTCGTCCGGTCCTGCCGCTATCCGCCAGACGGCGGGCGGAGCTTCGGCCCGATCCGCGCCCGCTATGCCTGGGGCAACGACTACCCGCAACGCGCCAACGGCGAAGTGCTGCCGCTTGCCATGGTCGAGACGCGGCGCGACGTCGAGGCGCTGCCCGAGATCCTGACGGTCCCGGGGCTCGGCGGCATCTATATCGGCCCTGCCGATCTTTCCTTCTCGCACGGTTTCGCGCCGGGCTTCGACCGGCAGGAGCCCGAGTTGCTCGAGATCATCCTCGGCATCCTCGACAGGTGCCGGGCGGCGGGCGTCCCCTGCTGTCTTCACACCATGTCGCCCGAATACGCAGCGAACATGGCCGGCAAAGGCTATTCGCTCGTGACCATCGGTTCCGACACCCGGTTCCTCGAGGCCGCCGCGACGGCGACGGTGAAGTCGTTCCGCTCGCTGATGGAGCGCTAGCCGATCCTGCCGGGCCGTCGGAGGGGCGACCCTGCGACACCGGGGCCGCGCCGGATCAGACCGCTATCGGCGGGCTCTTCCGCGAGGTTCGCTTCCGCCCCGAGGACGGCGTTCTGTCAAACCGCTCCCGGGGTTGCCGCCGAGGCTGCGCCGATTGGCCGTAACGCGGCAGCCGGGCCTCGGCGTTGGTCTTGATCCGCTCGAGTCCGGCAACAAGGCTCGCTTCCTGCGCGGGCGAAATGTCCCGCAGGTAGTCCCGGAACAGCAGCCGCCCCTCCGCCGTCATCGCCCGGAAAACAGGCAGAACCTCGTGGCGCAGGTAAACGCGCCGTACCCGGCTGTCCCGGTCGTCGGGCCGGCGGTCTATCCAGCGCTTGGACTCGAGCCGCTCGAGCAGCTTTCCGGTCGAGGCGCGTCCCATTTGCATGACTTCGGCGATTTCGGTCTGGGTCGCGCCCTCGTGCTCGTGAATGTGCATGAGCGCCCACCATTGTGCGTGGGTCAGCCGGTGCCGGGCCATCGCCTTGTCGAACCGCGTACTGATCAGGCGCGACAGTTCGTGGATCGAATAGAGCAGGATGGCATGCTCACGAAATTCCGAGCCCTGCAGGCTGCGGATCTCGTCGGCGACCGACATCGGCGATGGCACTGCTGTCCCTTGCATGTCACGGCCCCCTCCGAGACTTGGCACGTCTGCCATGTAACCGCGCCGGGGCGCGAGCACAACGGTACTCGTTATGCATGCATACAAAACTTGGAACAAGGGTTTTTGTATGCTAGGAAACAAAACTGATGCCGGGGCGATGATCTCCGGCACAGCCTGCCGGAGCAGAACCCGACGGCAGGAGGAAAAGAGCAAAACGGCGTTCGCCGGAGGAGGAAATCGTGGCCAAGAAGCGGAATCCTGAACGCGAGATCGAAGGGCATGCGGGATACAGCCGGCGCGACTTCTTCAGGCAGGGCGCCGCGGCGGCCGGTGCGGGCGCCGTGGGTCTGGTTGCGGGCGGCAG
>CAYRNE010000032.1:0-12380 GCA_964425245.1 uncultured Devosia sp. | reverse complement strand
ACGACACCAAGTTCGACGGTCACCAGACGAGACCGCTCACCCCGGCCGAGCTGGGGCAGATCGCCGGCCGTGCCGGCCGGCATATGCACAACGGCACCTTCGGCGTGACGGGCGGCTGCGACGAGTTCGACGAGGAACTGGTGCAGCGGCTCGAGTCGCACGATTTCGAGCCGGTGAAGGTGCTGCAATGGCGCAACGCCGGGCTGGACTTCTCCTCGCTCGACGCCCTGCGCCAAAGCCTCGACCGTGCGCCCGACAATCCACTCCTTACGCGCGTTCCCATTGCCACCGACCAGCACGCGCTCGAATTCCTCGCGCGCAATGAAGCGGGCCGGCTTGCAACCGATCGGCCCTCGATCGAGTTGTTGTGGGATTGCTGCCAGATTCCGGACTATCGCGACATCTCGCCAGCGCAACACGGGGAAATCATCACACGGGTCTTCACCGACCTTCGGAAGCACGGACGGGTCAATGCCGACTGGATTGCCGAGCAGGTGCGCTTTTGCGACAATACGACCGGCGACATCGACACGCTCTCCAACCGGATGCGTCAGATCCGGACATGGACCTTCGTCGCCAACCGCAAGAACTGGCTTGAAGACCCGATCCATTGGCGCGACAAGACGCGCGACATCGAGGACCGGCTCAGCGACGCGCTGCATGAGCGGCTGACCCAGCGCTTCGTCGACCGCCGCACGAGCGTCTTGATGCGCCATCTGAGGGACAAGCACATGGTATCGCCAGAAGTGAACGAACGCGGCGAGGTCAGCCTCGAGGGCCACCTTATCGGCTCGATCGAAGGCTTCCGCTTCACGCTCGCCCGTTCCGAGGAAGGCGATGCCAAGGGCCTGCTGGGTGCCGCATCGCAGGTCGTCGCTCCCGAGATCGCCAGGCGCGCCGCCCGGCTGGCGGGCGCACCGAACGAGGAATTCGTGCTCGCGACGGACGGCTATGTGCGCTGGCGCGGCGAAGTGGTCGCCAACCTGGCCGAAGGGGACACGCTGCTGGCGCCCCGCCTGATCGTCCTCGCCGATGAAAGTCTGTCGGGACCGGAATTGCAGCGCGTGCAGGATCGCCTGAACCTCTGGCTCCGCCACTATATCAACACGCATCTTGAGCCTGTCGTCTCGCTCACCGAACCCACCGGCCTCGAAGGCACCGCGCGCGGCATCGCCTTCCAGCTTTCCGAGCATCTGGGCGTCATGCCTCGCGCGCAGATCGCCGACGAGGTGAAAACGCTGGACCAGGACGTGCGCGGCAAGATGCGCAAGCTCGGGATCAAGTTCGGCGCCTACCACATCTACGTCCCGGCGAGCCTTAAGCCCGCGCCGCGCGAGCTCGCGATCATTCTCTTTGCGCTCAAGAACGGCGGGCTGCGCCAGCCCGGCGTTACCGAGTTGCCCCATCTCGTCCTTTCGGGACGAACCTCGGTCGCGCTCGATCCGGCGATCGACCCACGGCTCTACGAGGTCGCCGGCTTCAAGGTGGCCGGCAAACGCGCCGTGCGCGTCGATATCCTCGAGCGGCTTGCCGACATCATCCGGCCGCTGATCGCGCTCGATGCGAGCCGCCACGCGGGCGAGCTCCCGCCCGGCGCCGCCGAGGGTAGCGGCTTTCGCGTGACCGTCGAAATGACGTCGCTTCTCGGCACGGCCGGCGAAGACTTCGCGTCGATCCTCACCTCCCTCGGCTACCGCGTCAGGCGCACCCCCAAGCCCCCCGCGCCCGTGACGGCGGCCGAACCGGCAAATGAACCACAGGCCGCAGACCCGGCGCCGGCGAGCCTCGATGCGCCGGAGCTCCCCGATGCGGCACCGCGCGTCAGCCACGAAGCCGAAGCCGTCGAGGAGATTGCCGAAGCCGCCGTCAATGCCAGCGCGACGAACGCGGTCGAGGGCGCGGCCGGGCAAGCGTCTGAGCAACCGCTCGAGGGCGGAGAAGCAGCCGCTGTCGACGAAGCCGCCGCCGACCTCGGCGCGTCTTCGCCAGGGACGGACGGCGCACCTGCGGAGCCGGAATTCGATGAAGTCTGGTTCCCCGGCGGGCGGCGCAGCGAGCGCCCGCGCCAGCGCAACAGGGAAACGGCGCAGCGTGCGGACGGCGCGGAGCGCCGGGAGCCTCGCCGGCGCGACCGGCCGGCGCGGCGCACGAACGGCGACGCGGCGCCGGCCGATGCCGCTGGAGCCGCCAATGGCGCGCAGCCGGGCGAGGGCCGCCACAACGGTCACGGCAAGCCCTTCGGCAAGGGCCGGCGGCCCGACCGCACCGCCGCGGAGCGGCCGCGGCGCGAACGGCGCGAGCCGGCTTTCGACCCCGATTCTCCCTTTGCGGCCCTAGCCGTGCTGCGCGAGCCCAAGTCCGAATGAGGGCACGCCTTGCCGCCTGAGAGGGCAGCAGCCAGCGGACGCCAGCGGCTCGACCGCTGGCTGTTCTTTTCGCGCGCGACGAGGTCCCGCACCCTTGCGCAGAAGCTGATCGGGGCCGGCCTCGTCCGAGTGAATTCGGCCCGGGTCCTGGCCCCCGACCGCCTTATCGGGCCGGGAGACGTCCTCACGATGACGCTGGGGCACCGCCTCCTCGTCTGGCGCGTGCTCGATGCCGGCCATCGCCGCGGCCCGGCAGCGGAAGCGGCGGGCCTTTACGAGGATCTGACGCCCGAGGTTCCGCGGGCCTGAGCGGCACGCCGGCCGTTGCCTCCGGGAGGTTTGGTTAGCGGGAGCGGGAGCGGGCGCGCCCTCGCCCTCTTGCCGCGAACCGTCCGACCCGACCGGAGAATGCCCTTTCGCCCCGCGTGCAAACGCCGCAAACCGCTGCCCGCCGGCGCCCTTGCGGCATGTGGGAAAACGCGTTAGCACCACCTCGCCTGCGGCGCTCCTGCACGCGCGCCGCGCCCCCGGACCGGGAGTTCTTCGCCTCAAAAGGCTGGCATGACCTACATCGTCACCGACAACTGCATCAAATGCAAATACATGGATTGCGTCGAGGTTTGCCCCGTCGACTGCTTCTATGAAGGCGAGAACATGCTCGTTATCCACCCCGACGAGTGCATCGATTGCGGCGTCTGCGAGCCGGAATGCCCGGCCGAGGCGATCAAGCCCGACACCGAGGGCGGACTCGAGAAGTGGCTCGAGGTCAACACCAAGTACGCCTCGGTCTGGCCCAACATCACCGAAAAGAAGGATCCCCCGCCCGACGCCAAGGAGTTCGACGGGGTCCCCGAAAAGTTCGAGAAGTACTTTTCCGAGGCCCCCGGCGAAGGGGATTGAAATCGCGCGGGGTTATCCCCACATCAAAGGCCAGCGATTCCGGCCATTTCAGTGCGCTGCCTTAACGCATTGATTCGCCAGCTTTGATTCGGATGAAAAATTGTGCTATGGTCGGCCGACCAATGCAGCACGCCCCAAGCAAAGCGGGTGCCCCGAGGCACCGTTTTTTTTGACCGGATCACGAGTCTCGTCAACAGCCGGCAGGTCCCCGAGGGCCTGAGGGGCGGCGATAGTCATGCTTCGCGCCGGGGTGGCCGGAGAAAAAGAGTAGAAGGCCGGGTTTAGGCGACAGAACCGGCCGGGCGGCGTTAACAGGAGTTTCCATATGGTAGCCAAGAAGTCAGTGCAGCGGCTCGGGTTCAAGACCGGCGAGTACATCGTCTACCCCGCGCACGGCGTCGGTCTCATCACCTCCATCGAAGAGCAGGAAGTGGCCGGGCTGACGCTTGAGCTGTTCGTGATTTCCTTCGAGCAGGACAAGCTTACCCTCCGGGTGCCGGTTTCGAAGATCAAGTCGGTCGGCATGCGCAAGCTCGCCGAGGAGGCGCTGGTCAAGAAGGCGCTCGAGACGGTGACCGGGCGTGCCCGCGTGAAGCGCACGATGTGGAGCCGCCGCGCCCAGGAATATGAGGCCAAGATCAATTCCGGCGATCTCATCGCGATTTCGGAAGTGGTCCGCGACCTCTACCGGTCGGAGGACCAGCCCGAGCAGTCCTACTCCGAGCGCCAGCTGTTCGAGCAGGCCATGGACCGGATGAGCCGCGAGATCGGGGCGGTCAACAAGCTGACCCTCACCGAGGCGGTGCAGCTCATCGAGAAGAATCTGCAGAAGAGCCCGCGGCGCGGCCCCAAGACCGAAGCCGCCGATGCCGAGGAAGCGGCGGCCTGAACATCGGGTGGAGCAGACGAAACGCGAGGGACCGGCTGACCGCCGGTCCCTTTTTTCTTGGTCGGACAGGCGCGCGAACGCGCCTATTGCACGACGACGATCTTGTACTTCGCACCCGGCGTGACCGGATCGCCGGGGTACAGGTTGTTGAGGATGTAGAAGAGCTCGGTCCCGCGCGTGAGGTTCGCCATCCTGCGGGCGAGGGAATCGGCCGTATCGAGCTGGCCCGCGGTCACGATGCGCACGACGAGCTTCTTGATCGAGGCGACGTCCTTGTCGGTCGCGGCGCGGAAACTGCGGATCGTCTGCTCCGCGCCGCGGGCGAATTCCGGCGTGTCGAAGCGGGCGGCGAAAATGAAGCGGAACACCTTGCCGCCGAAGCGCACCACCGAAACGCGGAAATTCCACTGCTCGGTCGCCGCAACGCCCGATGCCATCTCGACGCCGTTGAAGCTTTCGCGCCGCACCGTGTCGGGCCGCAGCCCCGCGATCCACCCCGACTTGAGGTAATCGGTGAGCGACAGCCGCGCGGGGACCTCGGCGCTGTCGAAGCGCACCGCCTCGCCGTCGCCGGCGACACCGACCACAGCGCCCTTGGCGTTCTGCAGCACATATCCGTCGGGGACGGTGAAGGTGAACTTGAGCGTCGGGTGGATGAAGCGGCGGCCGACGATCGCCCCCTGCGACGGGCTGTCGCCAAAGGCCAGCCCCTCGATGCCGCTGAGATAGCCGTCGCGGTCGGTTTCGCCGAGGCCGGGCGCGCCGAACGCCGCGCGAGCCGTTTCGATGGCCTTCTGTATGCGGTCGGGGGTCGAGGGATGCGACGACAGGAAGTCGTCGGCCTGGTCGACGTCCCCCACCGAGAAAGTGGCGAAGCGGCTCATCGCGCCGAGGAAACGGGCCGCGGCGTGCGGATCGTAGCCGGCCTTGCCGGCAATCATGATCCCCTCCTTGTCCGCGGCGAGCTCCTGTTGCTGGCTGAAGGCAGCGAGGGAGAGGCGCGCGCGGTTGGAGCTCTGGTCGGTCTCGACGTCGCCGCCGAAGACCCCGGTGACCACGCGGTCGACGATTTCGTTGGTCCGCGCCCGCGCCGTCCGCGCCCGGGCGTGTTTCAGCGTCACATGCGCAATTTCGTGTGCGAGGACCGCCGCGAGTTCGCTCGTATCGGAGGCGAGAGCCAGGATGCCGCGCGTCACGTAGACGTAGCCGCCCGGCAGCGCAAAGGCATTGACCTCGGGCGTATCGAGGATGGTGACGGTGAAACTGGCGTTCGGCTGGTCTGCCGCGGCGAGCAGCCGCCCGACGATGCGGGCGAGGACGATCTCGGCCTGCCGGTCCTGATAGACGCCTCCGTACGACGCGACGATGCGCGGATGCTCGCGGGCACCGATCGCATCCTCGTCCGGATCGCCGGCCGCTTCGACGATCGGCGCCGTCTGCCCCCCGGTCGTGGTTACCGGGATATTCGGCCCCATGATGTTGGAGCACGCGGCCAAGGGGAGCAGCGCCATGATCGCCGCGACCAGCCGGGGCCCCGGTGGGACTCGCCGCAACAGCATGCTCATCGGGTTGCCAGCACCTCGATCTGCTCGGGGTGGGTCACCTCGATCCGCGGCCCGTCGTAATTGTCGAGCCACCCGCGAATGCGGACCAGCGCCCCCTCGAGTCGCACGGGGTCGAGGCCCAGATCACCGAACATGCGTATCGCGCTGGCGTCGATCACGGCCGTGAAGTCTTCCTTCCAGTATCGCCCGAAATTGAGAAACACGCGTCCGCCGACACGCTCGGCGAGCAGCACCCTGCCTTCTATGAGTTCGTAGCGCCCCGCCAGCGATGCAAGAGCCTCGGGCCGGTCGGCACGGCGCACCGTGTAGTAGGGATCGGCCCAGATTCCAAGCTTCATCGCGCGGGCCCTGATCTCCTCCAGCATCAATTCGGCGAGGCAGGATCGATTGTCGGGAAACGAATAGACCCGCGCCATCCCGGCCGCGATCATCCCGGCCTGGACCCACGCCTCGGGGACACCCTCGAGGAAGAGCTGGCCCAGCGCTCGGCCATGCCGGTCGACCCGCTCGCCGCCGTAACGCAGCCGCACCTCCTTGCCCATGACCATGGCTTCGAGCGCCCGCTTCGCCTCGTCCGCGAGCGGCCAGGGCTCGAACCCGTCGCGGCCGAGCGGGAGCTTGGGCGCCTGCGTCCCGATGAGCCGCACGACCAGCCCGCTGTCGAGGACGACGGTATCGCCGTCCGTGACGCCGGCGACGACGCCGCGCGGGCCGTCGCTGAGCCCCTCGCAGGCCATGACGGTCACCGCCGCAGACGCCACCGCTGCGGCGCAGGCAAAGGCGAGGAGTCCTCGTGCAAGCAAATTGCGCCCCTGTTGAGCCGCCGCAAGATGCACGAAATTGCGGCGAAAATCGCCTTCCGCCACGATCCCGGGCGACCGCTGTTGCATGCGCGCCACGACTCCCTAGGATTGGCCCGATTCTCGCCGGCCGCGGGCAAAGCGGCTCCGCCCGGATGACGCCATGCTCGCCGAATTCCTCGTCTATCTCCGCAGCCTGCCGGCCGCGCCCCCGACGTTCCGCCGCCATCTTCCGGAAGCGATCGGGCTCTGGTCGCGCGGCGTGCGTCAGGCCAGGGCCTGGGTGCCCCATATCAGCAATACCCGCGGGCTGATCGATACGGCCATCGACGATTTCCCGCAGCGCCGTGCGGTCGCCGTCCTCGGCTCAGGCCCGCTCTTCGATCTGCCGCTCGAATCCCTGGCGCGCACCTTCGGCCGCGTCCATCTCGTCGATCGCGCGCATCTCTCGACGATCCGGACGCGCACCCGGCGTTACGGTAACATCGAGCTCCACTGGCGCGACCTGTCGGCCGCCGCAACGCCCCGGCCGCTCGCCTTTCTTCGCGACATGGCCGAACTCGATTGGGTGATCTCGACGAACCTGCTCTCGCAGCTGGCGCGGGCGGCGCCGGAGGGGCGGCAGCGCGCCGTCGTCGAGAGCCACCTCGAAGAGCTCGCCGCAGGTCCCGGCCGCGCGACGCTGATCACCGATGTCGGCTACCGGGTCGTCGACCGCGCGGGCACGGTGATCGAGGAAGCCGACATGATGTTCGGCGTCGAGATGCCGCAGCCCGATCTGAGCTGGAAATGGGAGGTGGCGCCGATCGGCGAGGAATCGGGCGAGACCCGCCGGGTGCACCAGGTTTCCGCCTGGCTCGACTGGCGCGCCGCCTGGGCCCGCTAGCCATGCCATTCGCGGTTCCCCGCCCGGCAACGATCTGCTATCTCCCGGCACGCGTGGCCCCGTAGCTCAGCTGGATAGAGCACAGGATTCCTAATCCTGGGGTCGTGGGTTCGAATCCCGCCGGGGTCACCAGAATTCCGCCTGCGGCGAGGGCGTCGTCAACGCGGAGCAACAACCGAGGCCGTTATCATCACCAGATCCCTGATCACTGCGGCGGCCATTGCGATTGCCGCCACCCTCGCCGCCTGCTCGGGCGGGCCGGCTGCGCTCTCGGGCGGCCTCACGGCCCGCATGGACCAGCCGGGCGCGAGCCTCAACCGGCCCGAGGCGGTCGCGATGCTCAATGCCTACCGCATGACCGTGGGGTCGGGACCGCTTGCCGTGGATGCAGGGCTCGATTCGACCGCGCAGACCCTCGCGGCGGAATACGCCCACTCCGGCACCGCGCCGAAACAGCCGGAGGGAGCGGTCGTGATGCGGCTCAGCGCCGGCTACGCGACCTTCGCCGAGACCTTCTCCGGCTGGCGCAATTCGCCGGACGACGCGGCGGCGATCGCGAACGGAGCGGCACGGCGTGCCGGGCTCGGCGTCGTCTACGATGCCAATTCCGCCTACGGTGTCTATTGGGTGCTCGTCCTTGACGACTGACGCCGGCCTGCTCGACGCGCGGGGGCTCAGATGTCCCCTGCCCGTGCTGAAGATGGAAAAGCGTCTCGCCGCCCTCGCCCCCGGCTCGAGCTTCGTCGTCCTCGCGACAGACGCTATGGCCAGGGTGGATATCCCGCTCTATTGCCGCCAGCATGGACACGCCTGCACCGTGAGCGAAGACGGCGGCGTGCTGCGCTTCGAGATCGTGACGGCGGACTGATCAGTCGTTCGCAAGCGCCGTCGCCAGCGGCGCGTACGATGGTCGCCGGCGCGGCAGCGGCACGTCGCGGAGAATGCCGAGGTCGGTGGCCTTGTAGATCGTCCCCTCGATCATGTCCGTGAGGTAGCTCGGCTGCCCCTTGAGCCCCAGCGGATAGGCGGCTTCGCGCTCGGCGACATAGGCCTTGGCCTGTTTCCCGCAGATGAGCGGGCGCATGTTCACGGGCTCTGTGCGGTTGTTGCGGACCTGAAGCACGCTCAGTCCGGTACCGGAGACGGCGCCCGAGAGCCCGCGCAGGATCAGTTCGGCGGTCATTTCATTGCGTTCGCGCGCCGACGACCCGCCGAGGACCACCGCCATCAGCGACCGCCCCTGACGCTCGACCGTCGCGACGATGTTGAGCCCCGAGGAGCAGACGTAGCCGGTCTTCATGCCCGTCGTTCCGGCGAAATGCAGCAGCAGCCCATTGTTGGATTCGAGAAGCTTGTTCCCGAGCGTAACCGCTTCGGTGCCGAACATCGGCAGATACTGCGGGAAATCGCGGCGGATGTAGAGCGCGAGCACCGCGAGGTCGCGCGCCGAGGTGACCTGCGCGTCGTGATGCAGGCCATGCGGGTTCTCGTAGTGCGTGGCGCTGAGCCCCATTGCCTGCGCCATCGCGTTCATCTCGGCGACGAAGGCCGGCACCGATCCCGACACCGCCTCGGCGATCGCGACGGCGATGTCGTTGGCGGATTTGACGACGAGGACATAGAGCGCGTCCTTGAGCGTGATGGCGCTGCCGACATCGAGGCCCGACTTGCTCGGCGCCTGGTTCCACGCGTTCCGCGAAATGGTGATCGGGGTATCGAGCGCGATCCGCCCCTGCTTGATCGCGGCGAACGTAACGTAGGCCGTCATCAGCTTGGTGAGCGATGCGGGGTGCCAGGGATTGCCGGCATCTTCCGCGTAGAGCACCTCGCCGGTCTGCATGTCGACCAGCAGCATCGGCAGCGCCTGCGACGGCGTGACCGCAAGACCGAGCAATAGTACGATGGCGGCCACGAAACGCCGGGCAAAGGGCAATGGCAAGGCGGCTTCCGCAAAGTCGTCGATGCAATCGAGGCGGTTTGTACCAGCGCGACTCCACAACCTCAACCAAGGGGCCCCGCGCATGACGGGATTTTGAAACGCTATTTCCCGGTGCGGCTGCTGACATTGCCTGTCAGCGCCGCGTGGGAAACCGGCAGCATCGTCGTCGCGCCGCATCGGCAAGGAGTTTCAAGAATGACAACGATCCTCACGATCCTGACGGAGGGGTTCGCGGACTGGGAAACGGGATTGTTGAACGGGGCAGCGCGCAGCTACCACGGTGTCGAGACGCGCTATGCGTCGCCCGGCGGCCGGCCGGTCACCTCGTCCGGCGGCCTCAGGACAACCCCTGACCTTGCGCTGGAGGACATCGATCCCGCCAGTTTCGACGCGGTCGTCGTCTGCGGCGGCACGGCATGGCAGGGGCCGGAGGCGCCCGATATCGGCCCCCTCCTCCGCGCAGCCCGCCAGGACGGGAAGATCGTAGCCGCGATCTGTGATGGCACCATCGCCGCAGCGCGCGCCGGCGTTCTCGACGACGTGCGCCACACCAGCAACGGCGCCGACTACCTCGACGGCACCGGCTATGCCGGCAAGGCGCTCTATGAGGACGTCATGCGGGCCGTGCGGGATGGCAGCGTCGTCACCGCCTCGGCCACGGCACCCGTAAGCTTCATGGCCGAGGTGATGCGGGCGCTCGGCCTTGCCGACGCCAATCTCGATTTCTTCCTCGAAATGCACGCGGCGGAGCACCGGCCGCGCGCCGAAGCAGCATGACAGGGGCGCCCCGGGCGCGAGCGGGGCGCTCGGCATCGCCGCGCCGGCGTTCCCCGCCGCCTCTGGTATTCGGGCTGGTCACGTCCTATCTTAGCCTTAGTCACCAACAGGAACTGGGGCGGGACCGCCGCATGATCAGCTTCAAGCAGACGAACCCGCCGGACGCGCAGACCAGGGCCGAGGCCGTGGCCGTCTGCGGCGCCATGGCGGATATCCTCAACCGCATCGGCGACAAATGGAGCGTCATGATCGTGGGCTATCTCGCCCGCAAGACCATGCGTTTCAACGAGCTGCGCAACGCCATCGGCGGCATTTCGCAGCGTATGCTGACGCTCACGCTGCGCAACCTCGAGCGCGATGGACTGGTCACGCGCACCGTCTACCCGGAGATTCCGCCGCGCGTCGAATACGCGCTGACCGATCTCGGCCGCACTCTCACCGACCCGCTCGATGCGCTCTGGAACTGGGCGGCCGCGCATCAGGACGAGGTCAACCGGGCGCGCGCCGCCTACGACAGCCGCAACGAACAGAAGGCAGCGCCGCCACCCGAACGGCGCTATGCGGGCGCCATCCGCTAGATGGCGCCGCCGGTCGCGACGCGGAGCAGCCTCGCCGCCGACCTCCGGGCGCTGGGTCTCGAGGCCGGCGACGCCGTGCTCGCTCACGCCGCCATGCGCAAGATCGGGCGCATCGTCGGCGGTCCCGACGCACTGATCGACGCCCTCCGCGACGCGATCGGTCCCAACGGAACGCTCCTCGCCTATTGCGATTGGCAGCTCGACGCCGACCTTGCCGGCGATCCGGTGCTGCGCGACGAAATTCCGCCTTTCGATCCGATGCGATCACGCTCGGCGCGCGATAACGGCGCTTTTCCCGAACTGCTGCGCACGACGCCCGGCGCGCAGCGGAGCGGCAATCCCGGCGCCTCCTGTACGGCCCTCGGCGCCCGGGCCGACTGGTTCACCGCGGACCACCCGCTCGACTACGGCTATGGACCGGACTCGCCCTTCGGCAAGCTGGTCGCCGCCGGCGGCAAGACCATGCTGCTCGGCGCGCCGCGCGATACGATGACGCTCCTCCACCACGCCGAGCACCTTGCCCAAGTCCCGGGAAAGCACATCATCCGCGGGGAGGCGCCGGTGCTCGACGGCGGCCGGAGGACGTGGAGGAGCTACGAGGAGTTCGATACCTCGAACCCTGTCGTCGAGGGCCTGCCCGACGACTATTTCGCGGCGGTCGTCACCGAGTATCTCGCAACCGGCGAGGGACGGGTCGGCAGGGTGGGCCAGGCCGAAACGGTGCTGGTCGATGCCCGGCCGATGGTCGCGTTCGCCGTCCGCTGGCTCGAGTCGCGGTTCGGCGGCTGAGGCGCCCGCCTCAGATCAGCGCGCTGATCTCCTTCCGCCGCCAGAACAGGACGTAGTAGCCGGCCTGGAGCACCAGCACGGTGCAGAAGCTCAGGCAATAGGCGATCCAGATGCCGTTGAGCCCGATGAGATTGCTGAGCACCAGCGCCGCCGGCACCTCGACGCCGATGATCGCAACGAGCGACAGCGACATCGGCATCCAGACGTCGCCGCTCGCCCGCATGACCGCGGAAAAGACGCCGGAGAACCCGAACATGACGACGCTCCACAGCACGATATGCAGCAGTGTTTCGGTGGTCTGCACCACCGCCTCCGACGTGATGAAGAGCCTCACGAGATTCTCCGAGAAGAGGTAGGCGATCAGCACGAAACCGCCGGTCAGGATGAGGTTCATCAAAAGGCCGGTGCGTGTCACCTGCTCGACCTCGTCCATGCGCCTCGCGCCGATTGCCTGCGCCGCAAAGATGGCGCTCGCGATCATCATCGACATGGCCGGGAACTGCACATAGCTCATCACCTGGTTCACGGCGCCGAAGGCGGCCGTCGCATCGGACCCGAAACGGGTGACGATGCCCAGGATGACGATTCCCGCGAGCGATGAGACGATCATCGCGATGCCTGCCGGAATGCCGAGCCTGAGGATGAGCAACAGCAGCTTCCGCTCGAACCGGAGATAGCGCAGCGTGCTGCCGTCGAGCGCCATCGGGCTCTTTCGCCAGATCAGCCAGATCAGCATGAAGGCGAGCGAGAAGACGGTGCCCACGATGAAGGCGACGGCCGCCGCGTTGACGCCGATCCGCGGCAGTCCCCACCAGCCGAGGATCAGGGCGGGCGTGACGACGAGACCGGCGGCGATCGCGAACCCGAGCGTCAGCAGCGGAGTCATCGTGT
>CAYRNE010000031.1:0-12393 GCA_964425245.1 uncultured Devosia sp. | reverse complement strand
GCCACGGACAGACAGTCGGACAGACGTTTGGTCAAGCGCCCGCGCTGTTAACCGCCGACTGTTGCTAAGACGGCAACAAATGGGCCTGTTTTCTGCGCTTGTCATCATCGATGACGAGCGAACACAATTGCGAGGTCGGTCAAGGTTCTTGATCTGAAAGGCCGGCGTGCAGGGTGGCGGGTGACCTGCCTGAACTGAAGCTTACTCGCCACGTTCGGCAGCGGCCGACAGGCCGATGCTCACAACGACATGGGGAGAAGCATGAGCGAACACGTGAATGAAGAGAAGCGGGGCTTTCTCAAAGCAGCGAGCCTCACTGCCATTGCTGGCGGCGCTGCTGCCTTCGCAGCCGGAATGAGCATCCGGGAGGCCGCTGCGCAGGCAGCTGACGCGGCCGGGGACGAAAATTCGGTGCTCGCCAAGGTCGTCTCCGAACGGAAACTCGTCATTGGCTACGCGCAGACCCTGCCGTGGTTCCAGCTCAACCCGAGTTCAGGGCAACTGGAAGGCATCTACCATGACGCTTGCATGCAGTTGTGCCTGGAAATGGACGTTGAGCCAGTATTTGTGGAAACCTCCTTTGCCAATGCCACGCTGGAGCTACGCCAAGGCAATTTCGATCTCTTCGGGTCCTCACTTAGCTATACAGCAGCGCGCGCGCTGACCGCCGCCTACATAGGTCCCTTGTGGAGGAAGGGCGTGATTCTGGGTGTCACCAAGGAGAATGCTGATCGGTTCACCTCTCTAGATCAGCTCAACAGCCCGGACGTCACCTTCTCGGTTACCTCGGGCACGCGTGAGGAATCGACCGTTCAGTTCTACTTCCCGCAGGCGAAGGTGATCTCAACCCAGGGCCAGTGGATGATGGGGGCAGAGCCCGTACGAGCGGGCCGAGCCGACGTCTGGCTGACCGGCGATAGCGACGGTCAGTCTTTCGCGTTACGAAACGACTGGGTCCATTTCATCAACCTCAACGATCCGATCGACCGCCGCCCGAACACCTGGGCAGTTCGCTACGGCGATCCGACGTGGAAAGCGTTCCTCGACATGTTCGCAGATGCGCTGGTCGCCAGTGGGTTCATGCAGGCGCGCTACAATCATCACATGGGCCTTTAGGCGCGTGCGTTTCGAAGACGCGATCTCATTTAAGACGGCGGCGAAGTGCCGCCGTCTATCGTTGCAATAGGAGCTATTCGTGAACTCTAAGTTCGACCTCGTCGTGCGCAATGGAACCTGCGTGATGCCAGGTACCACAGAGGTGGCAGATATCGGGATTGCCAATGGGCGGGTGGCAGCGATCGGTCATCTTGGTGGCGCTACGGCCGCGACAGAGCTCGATGCAACAGGTCTCCACGTCTTGCCTGGCGTCATCGACGCACAGGTGCATTGCCGCGAACCCGGCTACCAGCACAAGGAAACGCTCGCGACGGCCAACCGCGGCGCCGTGCTGGGCGGCGTGACCGCCATGCTCGAGATGGCAAATACCGAACCGCCTACCGCCACTGAGTCGGCGCTCGCCGACAAGATCGCCCTCGCAATGCCGGTGGCCTATTGCGATATGGGCTTCTCGATCGGCGCAACCGCAGACAACCTGGAACACCTGGACCATCTGGAGCAGCTCCCGGGGGTGTGCGCGATCGAAATCTTCATGGGTAGCGCAACCGGTGGGCTAATGCTCGCCGACGACGCTTCGATCGGCCGGGCAATGCGCCGGGGCCGGCGGCGGATGGCGGTGCATTGCATCGATGAGGAGCGAGTCATCGAACGCCGCGGCTTGCTGGGCGAGGACGCTTCCGTCTCGCTGCATCCGTTCTGGCGGGATGAGGAGACATCGCTTCGCGGGCTGCGCCGGGCCATCGCACTCGCTCACGAAGCCAAGCGGCCCATCCACGTACTGGGCATTTCCAGTGCCGGCGAGGCACAATTTGTCGCCGACCACAAGTCCATAGCCTCGGTCGAGGTAACGCCGCACCATCTCGTGCTCGAAGCACCCGATTGCTATGACCGGCTCGGGACTTTCGCGCAGATGAATCCACCAATTCGCGATGGACAGCACCGGGTTGCTCTGTGGGAGGCCGTTCGGACCGGTTTGATCGACGCAATCGGTACCGACCACGCGCCGCACGCGAAGCACGAAAAAGAAGCGCCATACCCCTCCAGCGCCTCGGGATTGCCCGGTGTGCAGACGCTGCTGCCGACGCTGCTCGATTGTGTCAGCGCCGGACGGATGAGCCTCGAACGACTCGTAGATCTTACATCGGCCGGCCCGGCGCGCGTTTACGGCGTTGCAGGTAAAGGACGACTTGCCGTCGGCTACGACGCCGATCTCACGCTCGTCGACCTCAATGCGAGACGCAGGATCGAACCATCCTGGATCGCGAATGTCGCGGGGTGGTCTCCATACGATGGGACGACCGTCACCGGTTGGCCTCGTGCCACCATCGTTCGCGGACAGATCGTGATGCGGGACGACGAGATCGTCGGCGAGCCGCGCGGGCGCCTGCTAATTTTCTACTGACCGCTGCTGGCAGCATGACGGTGAGCGGCCTCTCCAACGTGGCCGAACGGGTAAATTGACCCTGACTTTCCTTGCGTTACTCGCCGTAAAGATCTGCGTGACGGCACTGATCGTCGTGGCGGCGTCGATGGCGGTCGAGCGCGTGGGGCCGCTTGTCGGCGGAATCATCGTCGGTATGCCTGTTACTGCAGGGCCGGGCTACTTCTTTCTCGCGATGACGGTCGACAGCACGTTCATCGGGCAAAGCGCGCTGATGAGCTTCCAGGCGGTCCTCGCCATCTTCGCGTTTCAGGCCACCTATGTGATCCTGGCGCCGCGTCTCGAGTCTCCCGCCGCAGTGGGCATAAGCCTGGCGGCCTGGTTTGTCGCGGCGATTGCCGTCGAGAGGGCCAACCTTGAAGTCTGGGTAGCGGTCGGGGCGGTTCTGGCGGTCTATATCCTATGCCTTCCACTGGTCGCGCGCTCGCTGACGGCCGGCATACCCGCCGCTCGACGCGCAGGCTGGCGAGAGCTCATCCTTCGCGCCCTCATGGCAGGCATCCTGGTTGCCGTCGTGGTCAGCGCCAATGAACTGGTCGGTGCCGACCTGACCGGAATCGGCCTCGTCTTCCCGACGACACTGCTTGCACTGGCGTGGATCATGCGCCGCCGGCATGGTGGCGTTGCGGCAAGCGCCGTGATGGCCGCCGCCATCTTGGCCGTGCCCGGCTTCGCTGCCTCCGTGCTTACCTTGCACTTGCTCGCGGGAGTTTTGGGGAGTTGGCTGGCCATGCTGGCGGCCCTCGGCGTATCGGTGCTGATCTCGCTTTGCTTGGTCGTCAACACCGGCCGCATCCACCGCCTCCTGAATCGGCGCGGATGACGGCCAGTCCCCTGTTCTGTCGATGCGGTCAGACCTCGTGGAGGTCGTCGGAATGCACCCGGCGGCAATCCATCTCGTACTCGAGATCGACGATGGGGGGGCGGGCGAAGTGCCAGGTCACGCCGACGCCACATACGGCCCGTGGCGTCAGCACGTCCGTAACGATCGGGCGAAGGTCCTGCACTGTGTAGATCTGGACGTTGGTGGTTTGCTGCCAGTCGGCACCGAAAGCGAACATCCGGCGCTCCATCTCATCGACGACCCAGGTAGCTTTCTCAGCCATCGCGCCTTGGGACACATCGCCGAGCCTGATGATGTGATCGCGGTAGTTGCCTTTGCCCTCCGGAACCTCGCCGCTGCCCGAAATGATGAAGTTCTTCGGTCCGTCGGCGGGTACCGTAAAGCTGAAGGCGTAGAAAGACGGTTCGGCGGGGCGGTCGAACTCGGGGCAGACGCAACTACGAGACACCGGATTGCCGTGCTCCCCCAGTAGGCCCCAATCCCTAAGGATTGTTGTGTAGGTGTCGTTGAACGCCTTGAACGTGGCTTCGGTGAACGGCTCGCCAATCCGAAGCTCACACGCACAAAGCGCCGTCGTCGGGCGGCCTGCCGCGGCCAGCAGATGGGAGATGCGTTGAAATCCCTCCACCAGCGGCACCGGTCGCGAAAAGCGCACGCGGCGGATGGCGTAGGAGGCCGCGGTGCCCACTCCGGCAGAGTATTGTGAAACCCCAGGTATGAAATAGTACGACCCCCGTGAGAACTCTCTCACTTGCGCCGTTGCATCATCGTTCATTGTCGATTCCGGTGAAGCGTTTGACGGAAATGTTCACGCGGACCATGGCCGCCCCTCCCCGGTTGATAAAGCGCCGATTTTCGACGGGAGAGTTCGCAAAATTCGAACCAGTTGGTCGCGTGACCCCGCTTGAGGCAATGTCCATATGGACAGCCGCGTTCACCCGTGCCTACGTTTCGGGTGCAAAATGAGGGGAGGATTACCACATGTCGATGGCCCCGCTGCGATACTTCTGCGAGGTCGTGGTCACCGGTTCAATCAGGGAAGCCAGCGAACGGCTGAATGTCGCCCCGTCGGCCGTAAGCCGTCAGATTCAGAACATCGAGGCGGACGCCGGCCTCCCGCTATTCGAACGTCACCCGCGGGGTATGCGCGTTACCGAGGCGGGCGCGCTGTACTACGAGCATGCGCGCCACGTCCTGCTCGACGCCAGCCGGGTTCAGGCCGACATCCACGACCTGAAGGGGATGCGGCGCGGCAAGGTTCGCATTCACGCCGTCGAGGGCATCATCTCGCCGATGCTGATGCCGAGCATAGTCGCCTTTCGGCAGATCTATCCCGGCGTTTCGTTTGAACTTCTGATCACGGGTTCGGAACTGGTCGAACAAGCCGTGCGCGAATCGGAAACCGATGTAGGGCTGACCTTCAATACCCAACCGCACCCCGAAATAACCTGCGTCGGCAGCTGGCCCGACAGCGTGGTGCTGGTCGCTTCGTCCAGTCACCCCATGGCATCGGCACGCCGGCTGACCTTGACGGATCTCGTCGATCTTCCCATCGCGCTTCCAGATACGTCTTTCGGCATCCGGACACTTGTCGATCAGCAGTGCCGGCGCCGGCGCGTGAGACTGTCGGCGGCCCTAGAAGTCAATTCCATCGAGGCACTGAGAGCCTTTGCGATCTCCGGCGCAGGACTCAGCGTCGTTTCGATGCGGGCCGTCTCGCAGAGCGTTGCCGATGGCTCGCTCGTCTCCATTCCACTGGAGGGAACCGCCTTCCAGAACGCGAGCGTGGATGTCTGCGTCCGCACCCACCGGCGCCTCTCTACCGCAACATCCGAATTCATTCACTCCATTCTGGAGGTTCAGCCATTGTTGCCGAATGGGCAACAAAAGGAGCAATAATCTGCACTTGTGGGTGAGCTGGTGCGCCCCCCATAGTTATTTTCATGGTTCCGCGGTTCTCAGACATCCATGCAACGGGCGATCATGCACCAAGCGGCAGCCTGGCCGACTTGGCGACGCCTTGCCTGATCGTTGACCGGGCCCGGCTGGATGCGAACCTTAATGACATGGACGCTCGCGCCAAGAGCCTGGGGGTCAGCCTGCGTCCTCACATGAAGACGTCTAAATGCCTGGCTGTCGCCCGCAGGCTCGGCCCGGAGCGGCCAATTTGCGTGTCCTCCCTCGAGGAAGCCGCCTACTTCTTCGAAGGCGGCTATCGCGACATCTGCTGTCCCAATGTCGTCGCGCCAGGTAATGTCGCGGGCTACGCCCGACTGGTGCAGCGTGGCGCCCGCGTGACGCTCTGCGTGGCCGATTCGGCAAGCGCGTTCCGACTGACCGATGAAGCCGCGGCGCTGCAATCCGAACTGTCGGTTCTGGTGGAAGTCGAGTCCGGGGGCGGGCGCACCGGGATGACCCCCGATTCCCCTGATCTTGTCGAGACGGCGGCGCTCATCCACGAGGGCTCTCATACGCGCCTCGCGGGGGTGATGACCTATGGCGGTCAGGCGTATGCGGCCCACAGCCGCCAAGACCTCGCCGCTGCCGCAGAGGCAGAGCGCTCCGCAGTAGTCAGCGCCGCCGCACGTTTGAAGGCTGCCGGTCTCCCCTGCGAAACCCTGAGCATCGGCTCAACCCCATCCACAGCGCACGCCAAAGCCTTGGACGGCGTCACCGAAATCCGTCCCGGCAATTATATGTTCCTCGATGGCATGCAGGTTGCTCTGGGCAGCGGCCGCGAGGAGAGGATTGCCCTGTCCGTGCTGGCGAGCGTCCTCTTCTGCGATCCTGCCGCAGGCAAGATTGTAATCGATGCGGGGGCCCTTGCGCTTTCGAAGGATCGCGATGCGGACGGGTTCGGCACGCTGGCCGCCGTCGACGGGACGCCGTTCGAGCCGAAATTGCACGTGCGACAGCTCTATCAGGAGCACGGTGTGATCCACGGTCTCAACGCCGCGGTTGCCGAGGCCCTGCCGATCGGCGCCAAGGTACGCGTCGTGCCTTACCACGCTTGCCTCACGGCGGCAGCCTACGACTGCTACTACGTGGTCGAAGGTGGCGTTGCCGTGGTGGATCGCTGGCACAAGCTCCCCGGCACCTACCACTAGCCTCACCTACGGGATCAACATGCAGGTCAATGCCACTCGTCTACTCAGCGATCTTCGGGAACTCGCAACCATCGGAAAGGTAGGTACCGGCGTTCATCGCCCCTCCTTTACGCCCGACGATATTGCCGCCCGCCAGTGGGTGCGCGATCGCTTGACCGCGGCAGGGCTCTCGGCCGTCATCGACAATGCCGGAAACGTCTATGGGCAGAGTCCGGGGCATCGCAAGGCGGTGCTGATCGGCTCTCACACGGATACGGTGCCGAATGGCGGCTGGCTGGACGGCAGCCTCGGGGTCGTCTACGGCATCGAGATCGCCCGAGCCATCGCCGAGAATGGTGGCCTTGTGGGCATCGACGTTGCCTCTTTCCAGGACGAGGAAGGCAACTACCTCGCCGAATACGGCTGCCGTATATTCTGCGGCGAGGACGTGACCTCTGAGGCCCAGCAGGCTCGAAACCAGCAGGGCGAGAGCCTGCTTGACGCAGTGAAGAATTCCGGCGTGCTGGCCAATCCCTCCGCCCGGCTCGATCGGAACCGGACTCTGGCCTATCTCGAGGCCCATATCGAACAGGGGCCGCGGCTTGAGGCCGAGGGGCTCCAGGTCGGGGTCGTCACCGGCATCGTCGGCATGCGGACCTATCGCATCGTGATCAAGGGCCAGGCCAACCATGCGGGAACCACTCCGATGGCGATGCGCCACGACGCCGGCGGCGCGGCTCTCACGTTTGGCGCCCGACTTCTCGAAGCATACCGTGGGGCCGGCTCGCCCGACTCGGTCTGGAATATCGGCAATGCCGTTTTCATGCCCGGTGCGGCCAATGTCGTCCCCAGCGAGGTGATGCTGGCGCTCCAGTTCCGTGATCCGTCCACCGAGGTGCTGGATCGCTTCGAAGCACTTGCCCACTCGCTTCTCGCCGAGTGTGCATCGGCCTATGCATGCGAGCATGAGATCGCCAGGCAGCTCCTGATTCCCCCCACGCCGATGACGCCCGAGATCGTGGATATCGTCGAGCAGGCGGCGGTCGACGCTGCGGTACCCCATACGCGAATGCCGAGCGGAGCGGGCCATGACGCCATGATCATGGCCAAATACGTGCCCACGGGTATGCTTTTCGTCCCCAGTATCGGGGGGCGCAGTCACCATGTATCCGAAAACACCAATGACGCCGACATAGTCGCCGGCGCAAACGTCATGCTGCGTGCGGCCCTGGGGGTGCCGCGCCGCGGCTACTAGTATCATTACGCGAGTGAAACGAGATGGCCGAGCAGGAAACCTACGATTTCGATATCAACGATCCCTATGAGTGCCGGCAGGCAATCCGGGCGGGCAAGTTCCCGGGTGTCACGACCAACATGGCCCCGGGCCGCGTCCAGGGAAACCTGGCCATTCTGCCTGCCGAGTATTCCGAAGACTTTCTGCGCTTCTGCATGCGGAATCCAAAGCCGTGCCCGCTCCTCGACGTCTCGGACCGGGGCAACCCCATGATGCCGAGACTGGGCAGGGATCTGGACATCCGCACCGACATTTCGAGCTACCGGGTCTGGCGGGACGGCGAACTGGTCGACGAGGTTCCGAACATCCTGGATTTATGGCGTGACGACCTTGTCGCCTTCGTGCTCGGCTGCTCGATCTCCTTCGAGAAGGCGCTACTCGAGGCACAGGTACCGCTTCGACACATCGAGCGGGGTGTCGATGTCCCCATGTACGTCACGAACATCGAAACCGAGCCGGCGGGTCCGTTCCACGGCGGAATGGTCGTAGGTATGCGCCCGTTTAAGCCGGCGGACGCCATCCGCGCCATTCAGATCACAACGCGCTTTCCTTCGGTGCACGGTGCCCCCGTTCACATCGGACGGCCCGATCTGATCGGCATCGATGACATCAATAACCAGCAGTTTGGCGTCGCGACCGACATCCGTGACGACGAGATCCCGGTCTTCTGGGCTTGTGGCGTAACACCGCAGAACATCATCCGGCACGCCAAGCCGTCATTCTGCATCACGCATTCGCCGAGCCACATGCTGGTTTGCGATCCGGTAAGCGCCACCCAAGCAACGCTGTGAGCGGTCGATGGAAAGCGCGAGCGCCAATTCCGAGCTGCCGGTGGTCAGAATCGTCGACCTCCATAAGAGATTCGGAGCACTGGAGGTTCTGAAAGGAATCACGCTGGACATCGAGCAGGGAAGCACAGTCAGCGTGATCGGAGCGAGCGGCTCCGGTAAGAGCACGCTCCTGCGCTGCATCAATCTGCTCGAACAGCCGACATCGGGCAGCATCTACATCACCGGACGGCCCCTCGTTGCGGCGGAGGGCCGCAATCGGGTGAGCGAGCGGGACATTCGCGAGATTCGCCGCGACGTCGGCATGGTGTTCCAGCAGTTCAACCTCTGGCCTCACATGACCGTGATGCAAAATGTCCTCGAAGCCCCGCGGCTACTGCGTCGCAGGCCCCGCAGCGAACTCGAGGATCTCGCTAACTTCTACCTCGAGAAGGTCGGTCTCCTCGATAAGAGGGGCGAGTATCCTACGCGCCTGTCGGGCGGGCGGCAGCAGCGGGTCGCGATAGCCCGCGCGCTCGCCATGGAACCTAAGCTCATGCTGTTCGACGAACCAACCTCCTCGCTCGACCCCGAGCTAACTGGCGAGGTGTTGCTTGTCATGAAGCGGCTTGCCGAGGAAGGCATGACCATGGTGATCGTCACCCACGAGATGGAATTCGCCCGCGAGGTCTCCAGTCGGGTGATATTCGTCGATGAGGGGCGTGTCGGCGACGACAGCACGCCTGACCAAGTATTCTCGGAGGCGGCTTCTGCCAGGTGTCAGCGCTTCCTGCGCCGCGCATTGAGGCGCGCGGATAGCGACGAGGCACGATAGACGGCGATGATTGAGCGACTGACCGAAGTACTCGATCTCACACTCTTCATCGACCATCTCGGCTATCTGCTGCCCGGGCTCAGCTACAACTTCCTCGTCTTCTTTCTGGCGGCCCTGCTGGCAGTCGCGCTCGGTCTGAGCATGGCGCTGTTGCGGATAGGACGGTTCATTGTCGGGCGCGCTGTCGCGACCATCTACACGGAGTTGTTCCGGAACACCCCCGAGTACGTCCTTGTGCTGTGGGTTCACTATGTCGTGCCGGTGCTGCTCTCCCAGTTGCTTGCCACACGCCTGAACCTTTCGCCGATCCTGTCGTCGGTCTTGGCGCTGGGTATTGCCTCCAGCGGGTATTTCGCAGAGACGTTCCGGGCGGGTATCCAGGCAATTCCTCGCGGTCAGGTTGAGGCCGGGATGGCGCTGGGCTTGAGCCGCGCGCAGATCATGAGACGGGTGGTGCTGCCGCAGGCAATTCGGGTGATGCTGCCCGAAGGGCTCAACAACCTCGTGTCGCTCTTCAAGGGCACGACATTGATCTCGCTCATTGCCGTTCCTGACCTGCTCTACAACACGCAGGTTCTGAACCAGTACGAAATGCGCCCGCTGCCGCTCTACACCGGAGTAGCACTGGTCTACTTCGGGCTGATTTTCGCCATGTCCGCCACGGCCCGGTTCTTCGGAGACCGCTGGCGTGCCCGCTACCTGGTCTAGGGGGGCCGATGGACACCTGGACAAGAACCGTATGGGAGCACCGCGATCTCTACCTGGAGGGGTTGCTGGTCACCATTCAGATCTGCGCTCTGGGCTTTGCTGCAGCGATCGGCCTTGGGCTCGTCATCTGCGTCGTGAGGCTCTACGTCGCGCCCCTGCGGTGGCTCGCCATCTTAACGACCGAGTATCTGCGCAATACTCCGATCCTCGTTCAGCTGCTCTGGGTAGCCTACGTCTGGCCCGAGCTTTTCGGATGGCCCACCAGCTTCTTCGTTGCCGGCTGGGTGGCGCTGGCGCTTCAATCGGGCGGCTACCTGTCCGAAACGTTCCGCGCGGGCCTGCAGGGGATCGGCCGCGGCCAAGTCGAGGCCGGGGAAGCTCTGGGCTTGAGCCCGGTGCAGAATCTACGGCGGATCGTGCTGCCTCAGGCCGCCCTCGTCATTGCGCCGTCCTTGACGAACCAGATGATCGTGCTGGTGAAGTCCTCCACCCTGGTCGCCATCATCTCCGTGCCCGATCTGATGCATCAGGCGCTTCGCCAGAGCAACATCTACTACGAGCCCGTGCCGATTCTGACCTCGGCGGCGCTGGTGTATGTGGCGCTCATCTATCTACTCTCCATGCTTCAGAAGGCGTTGGCAGACGGTCTGCGCCGCAAGTATGGACTGTAGTCAATGCTTGGCATTCCGCCGCATTGCATTTCCGGAAGCGAGCCTATGGACCAGATCAGAATCAAAATAGGAGCCCTGAGTTTCGACGGTCAGCTCGAGACTGCGGCCGCCCCCAAAACCTGCGCGGCATTCGTCAGCAGACTGCCGTTTGCCGGTCAGGCCGTTCATGTTCGATGGAGCGGCGAGGCAATCTGGATACCGCTTGGCAACTACGATTTCGGCGTCGAGTACGAGAATGCCACCAGCTATCCGGTGCCCGGCCAGATAATCCTCTACCCCGGCGGGGTGAGCGAGACCGAGATCCTGTTGGCCTATGGCTGCGTGCATTTCGCCAGCAAAGCGGGTCAGCTCGCCGGCAATCACTTCATGACGATAACATCGGGCCTCGGGCAACTGGGTGAACTGGGGCGGGAGACGCTTTGGCGAGGGGCCAAGACGATTGAGTTTGAGGGACCCGATTGAGCACCTCCAGCCCGCCGCGCAGTCCGGAATTGCACGCGCGGGTGCCCGCCGACCTCTTTTCGCTCTCAGGCAAACGGGCACTCGTCACCGGCAGTACACGAGGGATCGGGCGGGCTATCGCCCAGGTCCTGGGGGCCAACGGCGCTCGTGTCGTTCTGCACGGGCGGCATGAGAGGGCCCCGGAAAGTATGCCGACAGGTGCCGAGTGGCTAGCAGGTTATGTCGGCGCCGATCTCTCCGAGAAGGGCGGGACGAAACACCTTGCAGAGTTGACCGCTACCCGGCACGGCCCTGTCGACATCCTAGTCAACAACGCCGGCATCAATATCCAGTCGACACTGGCGAACACGACAGAGCCTGATGTCGAGCTGCTGTTCCGCGTCGATGTGACGGCGTGTTTGCTGCTATCGAAGGAACTCTCCCCACAGATGGTCGAAAATGGCTGGGGCAGAATAATAAACGTCGCGTCGATCATGTCGCTCGTGACGCGACCGGCCAATCCGGCTTATACGGCGGCGAAGCATGCGCTCGCCGGTCTTACCAAGACGTTTGCAGCGGAGCTCGGCCCGGCGGGCGTTACGGTCAACGCGATTGCCCCAGGATATGTGGAGACCGATGCGACGGCAGAACTTCGGAGCGACGCGGCATTTCGCACCGCAATCGAGCGCAGGACGCCGCTGGCTCGCTGGGGTCGTCCGGAAGACGTTGCGGCGGCCGCCGCATACCTCGCATCCGACGGCGCGAGCTTCGTCACTGGGCATATGCTGGTCGTCGATGGTGGGCTTACGGTCACTATTTAGACCCGGTCATTCTGTGCGATGGAGGTTGGCCTCTCGCCAAGTCGCCGGTTCGACCAAGCCTGCCACAACCGTTCCTACGCCGCGCGTCATGCCCCGTGTGACGCAATCGTTCGATGGGACTGCGTCGCAACGCAAGCCTTACCCAGGCCTTGAGGCCATCGGGCGAATAGTCTGTGCGGAAGCCTCAGAACCCGAGGCCAATTGGGGTTTGGTCCCGTTTCCGGCCGCCGCAGCAGGTCAGCCGCGATCGGGAGGCGGCCAGCACCTTGCCGCTCCAGTTGCCGATCTCGGCGACCACCAGCCCGTGCGGCGTGCCGTCGGCGAGGAACAGCCGGATGGAGCGGCCCGCCCCTGTATTGCTGACTGCCT
>CAYRNE010000030.1:0-12422 GCA_964425245.1 uncultured Devosia sp. | reverse complement strand
CGATCGCCATCTGCTTGCCGGGCATCGCGTCGAGGTTGAAGCGCGCGGCGACTTCCGCGATGCGCCCGGAGCCCTTGGTGATGACAATGAAATTGACGATCACGAGGATGGTGAAGACCACGGCGCCGATGACGAAATTGCCGCGCGTGATGAAGTTGCCGAACGCCTCGATCACGTGACCCGCAGCGTCCGTGCCGCTGTGGCCTTCGGAGAGGATGAGGCGCGTCGTCGCAAGGTTGAGCGCGAGCCGCATCATCGTCGCGATCAGCAGGACCGTCGGGAACGCAGAGAATTCGAGCGGCCCCTGGATGAAGAGCGCGGTCATCAGGATGAGGACGGAGAAGACGATCGAGACCGCCAGCAGCGCATCGAGCAGCAGCGGCGGGAGCGGCATGATGAGGACGAGGATGATCGCCATCACACCGATCGCCAGCGCGATATCGGTCGAGCCGACGGCGCGTCCCAGGACGCCGAAGCCCGGGAATCTCAGGCCCGGACCCGGCTCCGACTGCGAAACGTCAGCCATGGAGCCCGCCTCGCGCGGTCATCCCGCCAGGTGTCCTCATGCCGCGCTGTTCCGCTGCTCGCCGGGAGCGGGGATGCGGATGCCCTCATCGGCATATTGGTTGAGTTTGTTGCGCAGCGTCCTGATCGAAATGCCGAGGATATTGGCGGCGTGCGTCCGGTTGCCGAACACGTGGTCCAGCGTCTCGAGGATCAGGTCGCGCTCGACGTCGGCGACGGTGCGTCCGACGAAGCTGCGCGAGATGGCTTCGGCGGCCTGCGCGGCCTGCGTTGCGAGGGAGTCGGAGGCGTCGGCCTCGGCAAGACCGGTTCCATCCGGCATCGCAATCGCATCGGGGCCGACGACCTCGCCGCTTGCGAGCAGTACGGCACGATGCAACGTGTTCTCGAGCTCGCGGACGTTGCCCGGCCAGGGCGCGCGCAGCAGTGCATCGCGCGCTTCTGGCGAGAGCGTCCTGCGGCCGAGGCCGTTGGCTTTCGCGTATTTCTCGACGAAGTGCTCGCTGAGTGCGGCGATGTCGCCTGGCCGGTCGCGGAGGGGCGGAAGCTTGAGGTTGACGACGTTCAGCCGGAACAGCAGATCCTCGCGGAACGATCCCTGCCGTACCGCATCCTGCAGGTTGCGGTTCGAGGTCGCAAGGATGCGGATATCGACGGGGATCGGGCGCGTGCCGCCGACCCGGTCGATGAGCCGCTCCTGGATGGCGCGCAGGAGCTTTGCCTGCAGGCGCACGTCCATCTCCGAGATTTCGTCGAGCAGAAGCGTACCGCCGTTCGCTTCTTCGAACTTGCCGATGCGGCGCGCAACGGCGCCGGTAAAGGCGCCCTTCTCGTGCCCGAAGAGCTCGCTTTCGAGCAGCGCCTCGGGAATGGCCGCGCAGTTGATCGAGATGAAGGCGCGGCCTGCACGCTTCGAGTGCGCGTGAAGGTACTTGGCCAGCACCTCCTTGCCGGTCCCGCTCTCGCCGGTGATGAGGACGCTCGCGTCCGATGCGGCGATCTGGTTCGCGAGCTGCACGACCCGGGCCATGGCGGGATCGCGATAAAGGAACTCGGAGGAATCGCGCGCCACCGCCGCGATGACCGCCGCGATCAGCTCGGCGTCAGGGGGCAGGGGGATGTATTCCTTGGCCCCGGCGCGGATGGCGTTCACCGCCGCCGCCGCATTGCTCTCCGTGCCGCAGGCGACGACGGGGATTACGATGCGCTCGGCCTCGAGCGCGGCGATGAGCCCGGGGATGTCCGCCATGACGTCGACCAGCAGCAGGTCGGCGCCGCGCCCGGCGCGCAGGCTGTTGAGGGCGATCGCAATGCTTTCGGCATGGGCGACCCGCGCGCCGCCATCCATCGCGAGCTTGGTCGCCTGGGTGAGCTGCCCCTCAAGGGCGCCGATGATGAGAAGGCGCATCGTAGTCTCCCTAAGCGGCCTTGACGATTTCGGTCATGGTGACCCCGAGCCTGTTCTCGACGAGCACGATTTCGCCGCGAGCGACCAGCCGGTCGTTGACGAAGATTTCCACGGCTTCGCCGACCTGCCGGTCGAGCTCCACGACAGTGCCCACGTCCATCTTGAGGAGGTTCGCGACCGGGATGCGGGTGCGGCCGAGAACAACCGAAATCCGCACCGGCACATCGAACACGGCTTCGAGGTCGGCAGCGGTTTTCTCCGCGAGAGGCGGGTTTGCGTCGCGAGCCCCGGGCGCCATTTCCTCGAGGGTCAAGCCGCTGTCCGGAGCGTCGTTGCCAGGTTCACCCGCCATCAGTCTGTCTCCCCGGCGCCATGGGCGCCCTGTGTCTGCATCGCCGCAACGAACGCGGCAACGCGGTTTTCGACCTCGCGCATCAGCGCGGCGTGGTCACGTACGAGCCCACCGTCGACCCATTCGAGCCTGCAGTCGCCGAGCGCGATGTCGGGCTCGCCCAGGACGACGAGCCGCCCCGTGAAGCCGGAGGTCTCCATCCGCCTCGTGGCGATCTCGCGAACCGCATCGGCAAGGCTGTCGTTGCAGCGGATGACGAGATGCGGCACGCCGTCGAGCGTTGCGAGGCATTCTGCGACGAGAGCTTCGATCTCCGCGGTCGGAAAGCGCGCGATTAGGGCCGCCGCGAGCTTCCCGGCGATCGCCGCGGCGAGGGCCGAAGCCTCGGCCGCTGTTGCACGGCGCAGGTCGTCGATCGCCGCGGTGTGGCCGGCCACCCGGTCGCCGATCGCCTCGGCCGCTTCGGCGAGCCGCCGCGCGGCCTTGGCCGTCGCGCCGTTCTCGCCGGCGGCGAAACCTTCGGCAAAGCCCGCAGCGCGGGCCTCCGAGACGATCGAGGCAATCGTACCCTCGGTGACGAGCCGGTTCTTTTCCTCGCGCCGGCCGAGATCCAGGTCGAATGTGAAACGTGCCGGAGCGGCGCTCATCTAGGCCACCATCTCCTCGTCCGACTTGGTCTTGCTGATGAGAATCTCGCCCCGTGCGGCGAGGTCTTTGGCGGTCGAGACCATGCGTCCCTGCGCCTCGTCGACGTCCTTGAGGCGAACCGGCCCCATGGCCTCCATGTCCTCGCGCAGCATCTTTCCGGCGCGGGCCGACATGTTGGCGAAGAAGAACTCCTTGACCGCCTCGTTCGCGCCCTTGAGCGCGAGCGCCAGGTCCTTCTTGTCCATGTTCTGCAGCAGCGTCTGGATGGCGGAAGATTCGAGCCGTGTCAGATCCTCGAAGGTGAACATCAGCGCCTTGATGCGTTCTGCCGCCTCGCGGTCGGCCTCTTCGAGCGAGGTCATGAACCGTGCTTCGGTCTGGCGGTCGAAAGCGTTGAAGATCTCGGCCATCAGCTCGTGGCTGTCGCGGCGCTTGGTGTGGCTCAGCGTCGACATGAATTCGGTGCGCAGCGTCGTTTCGAGCTTGTCGAGGATTTCCTTCTGCACCGGGTCGAGCGCGAGCATCCGCTGCACGACCTCCATGGCAAGCTCCTCGGGAAGTTCCGAGAGCACGCGGCTCGCGTGATCGGTCGCGATCTTGGACAGAACCACGGCGATGGTCTGGGGGTACTCGTTCTTGAGGTAGTTGGCGAGCACGTCCTCCTGCACGTTGCTCAGCTTCTCCCAGATATTGCGTCCCGCGGGCCCGCGAATCTCCTCCATGATCGTGTCGACGCGCTCGGGCGGCAGGAAGGACAACAGCAGGCGCTGCGTGGTATCGGTGTTGCCGGCGATCGCGCCGTTGGCGGAGATCGTAGTTACGAACTCGGAGAAGAGCTCGTCCAGCATCTTCTGGGTGATGGGGCCCAGCCGCACCATGGCGCGCGAGAGGATACGGATCTCCATCTCGTCCAGTTCTTCGAGAATGGGGCGGCCAAAATCGGGTCCGAGCGCCAGCAGCAGGACTGCCGCCTTCTCGTCTCCCGTGAGAGCCCGCTGGTCGGCACTTTCGCCGACGACGAGCTGGTTTATCGCCATGTCCCTGGTGATCTGGTTCGGCGCGTTGTGAGCGACCTGAGCCATCTATCGCGGCCTCTGTCAGGTTGCCGTGGAGAGCCAGTCGCGCACGATCAGCGCGGCCTGTCTCGGGTTGTCGTCGACCAACTGGCCGACCGTCTTCAGCGTCTGGGCCTGCGCCTCGCCGAGTGACCTGGCATTGTTCATCCAGGCGGGGACGCGAGGCGGCGGCCGCTGCTGGTCGTCGTCATCATACTCTGCCATCGGAATCTGCGGCCCGGGCGCCTGCCCCGGCATCATCGGCTGTGCCTGACCGGTCACCATGCTGCCGATCTCCGCGCTCGGCGAAAGGGCGAGCGGCTGCTCGGGGGTCAGCACTTTCTTGAGCAGCGGGCGCATGACGAAAAGAATGAGCGCCAGCGAGACGAGCAGGGTAACCAGCATCTCGGCCCAGGCGATCAGGTCGTCGCGCGTGAAATCGAAGAGTCCGGGGGCTTCGGTGCCGATAGCGGCAAGTTCCGGCCGCTCCGCGAACTGCAGATTCTGCACCTCGACCTGGTCGCCCCGTTGCTCGCTGAAGCCGACCGCGGAGCGGACAAGCGAGGTGATCTGGGCCAGTTCGTCGGCGGAGCGCGGCTGGTAGACCGAGTTGCCGGCAGCGTCCGTCGTGTAGGTACCGTCCACCACGACGGCAACGGAAAGCCGGCTGATACCGCCCGCTTCCATCATCTCGGTTTCGGTCACCTTGCTGATTTCGTAATTGGTGACCTCTTCCGACGTCGCGCCGGATTCGCTGGTCACGGCGCCGGTCCCGGCATCCGTGGCCGAGCCGGGCAGCTCGCCGGACACCGAGACTTCGCCCGACGCGCCCGGCTGGACGGCGGCGTTTTCGACTTCGCGGGTCTGCGAAGAACGCACCACCTGACTTTCGGGATCGAAGGTCTCGGAGGTCCTCGTCGAGCGCGACAAATCGAGTTCGGCGCTGACCTGGACGCGGGCGCGCCCGGCGCCGACGATGTTGGCGAGCATGTCCTCGAGCCGCGTGCGCAACCGGTTTTCGACTCCGAGCGTCCGCTCCTCCAGTTCCGTCGCGACGATCGATTCCTCGCTGTTGCCCGCGCCGGAGGCGAGCAGGCGTCCGGAGTCGTCGACGATCGAGACCCGGTTCGGCGTCAGCCCTTCGATGGCCGAGGCGACGAGGTGCTGGATGGCGCGGATTTCACCGGCGCTGAGTTCGCCGCGTACCGCGAGGACGATCGAGGCGGTCGGGTCCTTGCGCTCGCGGCGGAACAGTTCACGCTCCGGCAGCACGAGGTGCACCCGCGCGCTCCTGATGCGGGCGAGGGAGGAGATGGTGCGGGCGAGTTCGCCTTCGAGTGCCCTGAGGTTGTTGATGTTCTGGACGAAGCTGGTGGCGCCGAGCGTGTTCTGCTCGTCGAAAATCTCGTATCCCACCTGACCGCGCTGCGGCAGGCCCTCCTGGGCGAGCGCCATGCGGATGGTGGTGATCTGGTCGCGTGCGACGAGAATTGTGTCGCCCTCACCGCGCAGCTCGTAGGGGATGTTCTGGCTTTGCAGTTCGGAGACGATTGCCGACGAATCCTCGATGCTGAGGCCGGTATAGAGCGGCGCCATCTGCGGGCTCGAGGCGCGCATGATCAGAAAAGCGAAGAAACCGAGCATCAGTGCGGCGACGACAGCCATCGCGGCGACCCGCGCCAACCCAAGCCGGTTGAGGAGCTGGACCAGATTGTTCACTAAGCCACCCGAGCCGAACCACATCGGTAACCGCGTCGCGGGCGCGGTCACCCCCAATGCGGCAAAGATTGCCTAGCGGATGGTAAACATTGTCTTAATCCCGCTTGCATAATGCGAGAGCCGCGGCAGGAAGTGCCGGGTAGCGTTAAGGAATCGATGCCATGGCCATGAAGGTTCTGGGCAGGACCACCTCGATCAATGTGCGCAAGGTCCTCTGGATGCTGGATGAGCTCGATGTGCCTTACGGCCGCGAAGACTGGGGCCTGCCGCTGCGCGATCCAGCCGTCCCGGAGTTCCTTGCGCTCAACCCGAACGGCCTTGTTCCCGTGCTCGTCGAGGATGGATTTGTGCTCTGGGAGTCGCACGCGATCCTGCGCTATCTCGGCGAAGTGGCGGGCGGCGCTTTGCTTCCGGCAGACGCACCGGAGCGGGCGATTGCCGACCAGTGGCTGACCTGGCAGGCGACCGAGCTCAACCCGGCCTGGGACTACGCTTTCCGCTCGCTGGTCCGGAAATCGCCGGGTTTCGACGACCGGGACCGGCTCGCGGACTCGGTACGGCGATGGACCGCGAAGATGCGAATTCTGGAGGCCCGGCTCGAGACCACCGGCGCCTTTGCCGCCGGCGCGACCTTCACCATAGCCGACATTTCGCTCGGGCTATCCGTCCACCGCTGGATGCTGACCCCTATCGAACGGGCCGCGCTGCCGGCAGTCGATGCCTACTATCACCGATTGCTCACGAGGCCCGCGGCGAGACCCTGGATGACGCCGGAGGTTCCCTAGGCGAAAATGCGACGACCCCGCCGCGGGGGCCCGCGGGGCGCTGAACTCCCGGCTCCCTTGCGGGATCAGGTTTCGCGGTAATGCTGGATCCAGGTCGTGCGCAGGCCGGCGAGGCCGTGCTTGTCGATGGCAGCCTGCCAGTTGAGGAATTCATCCACGCTCAGCGTATAGCGCGCGCATGCTTCCTCGAGGCTCAGGAGTCCCCCGCGTACCGCTGCCACGACTTCGGCCTTCCGTCGGATGACCCAGCGCCGCGTGTTCTTCGGCGGCAGATCCGCGATCGTCAACGGGCTTCCATCCGGTCCGATGACGTACTTGACGCGGGGACGCATTGGGACGGTCATTTTACTCACTTACTCAACCTGACCATTGGCCCGAAAGCCTAGTCCAACGCGCTTAAGATTTGCCTAAACGAACGCTTACAAGCAGTTAAGAACTTGCCGCGGTGCGGCCAACCCGATCTTATCAAAGCAGGATTCCGGGGTGCTCAATCCTGCTCCCGGCACCTCGCCGCGACGAGGAGGGCGGGGCTTCCACACCCGTTACGAGGACCAGATGGCTACCGATTATCCAGCGCTGACCGACCACCACCGCGCGTTCATCGCTCGCCAGCACATCTTCTTCACGGCCTCGGCTGCGGAAGGGACGCGCATCAACCTGTCGCCGCGCTCGACCGACATGCTGCGGGTTATCGGCGACAATGCCGTCGTCTATCTCGATCGGACCGGCAGCGGCAACGAGACCGCGGCGCATCTCAGGGCGGACGGGCGGCTGACCATCATGATGTGTGCGACCGAGGGACCGCCGCTTATCCTCAGGCTTTACGGTCGGGGCAGGGTGATCGCCCGCGGCAGCGGGGAGTATGCCGCGCTCCTTGCGGCCGAGTACGGCAATACCGAACCGCTCGGCGCGCGCCAGATGATCCGGCTCGATTTCGACCTCGTCAAAACCTCGTGCGGCTACGGCGTGCCGCTGCACGATTACAAGGGCGAACGCGACACGATGGACAAGTGGGCGCGCTCCAAGGGCGAGGACGGGCTCGTCTCCTACCGGCGCGAGAAGAACGCCCTGAGCATCGACGGACTGCCAACCGGATTGGCGGAGTAACGGGAGCCCATTGCGGCAGTCGAGCCGACAGGCTCGCAACTACGTCGCGTCCGCCGCGGTCTTGGCCCGCACCGACAGCACGGCGCTGAGGTTCACGCGGCCCGTGCCGACGATCAGCACCGGCTCCGAGCCGGTGAAATCGACGCCGGTCACTTCGCCGGTCATCTCGGTTGCGACCTCGATGAGCTTTCCTTCCTTGTTCCGCGCCTCGATCGTGACGGAATAGGAGCCGTCGGGTTTCCGGTTGCCGTCCGAACCGATGCCGTCCCAGTTGAAGACGCTCTCGCCGGCGCTCACCGAGCCCTGCTTGGTGAAGACGACGTTACCGCTCATGTCGCGGACGGTCGCGGTAATCGTCGCGTCCTGCTCGACGGCGAAGGTCCAGGTAGCGCGGCCGTCGACGAGCTCGGCCTTGTTGCCGGACGCCGTGACGATCTTGCCGACGTAACTCACCGCCTCCGAATTGGTGGCGTTCTGCGTCGCCACCATCATGGCCTCGAGGAATTCGTTGGTCTTGAGCTGCTGCTCCACCGAGGTGAACTGCACGAGCTGCTGCATGAACTGGTTGGTGTCGAGCGGATCGAGCGGGTTCTGGTTCCTGAGTTGTGTCGTGAGGAGTTGCAGGAAGACATCGAAGTTTTCGGCGATCGTCGCGCGCGACGATGCGGCGGTGCTGGATGCTGTGCTGCCGACGCCGGGGATCATGACGTTCTCCTAGACGAAGAGGTTGATGCCGCCCGGCGCGGCCGTGCCGCGATAGGCGACGGCTGCTGCAGCGGATGCGGCGCCCGCCGCCGCGTCGTCGAGCCCGGTGCGGGCAGCAAAGGTGGGCCGGCCCTGGCCGTGGCGGTGTTGCTGTTCCTGATGCGCGAAGGGATTCTGGCGCAGCGAGAACTCGAGGTTGGTCCTGCTGCCGTCGAGGCCGGCCTGCGCGAGTGCGCGTTCCAGCGCGCGCTGGTCGCGTTGCATGAGGTCGAGCGTTTCGATGCGTTCGACGGTCATGCGGGCGTTGACGTTGCCCGAGGCGTCCACGTCGAGCTTGACGTCGACGCGTCCGAGCTCGGGCGGATCGAGCCGGATCTGGAAGCGGGAGGCGCCGGCCTGGACATGCCGGGCAATTTCGAAGGCAACCTGCGGAAGGTTGATCTGGCGCACCGGCGCGGCATAGGCGGCGTGCACGGCCCGCGCCTCGGCGGCGACCGCGGTGGTTGTGGTAGCGATGGTTGCGGCGGCGCCGGCCGACGCAGGCTGCGGCTGCTGGCCATCTGACGCACTCGTTGCCGACTGGACGGCAACGGTTGCGGCCGACCGCCGGGGCGGGTCTGTTTCAACCGCCTTGGACTGATCGGCGCTTCGCGTTTCCGGCGCCAGCTTCGAATCCCGCTCGAGCGCCGGCTCGGCTGCGGCCTTCCGCGCGTCGGCCGAGATCGGCGTCGACGGCCCGGGCGCCGTTGTCTTGTCTCTCGGCACGGCGGCCATCGCGTCGGGCAGGGCAAGGCTCGCCTGGGTGAAGGCCTGTGGCGCCGGCGTGCCCTTGACTTCCCGGTTTGCGGTCAGCAGGCGCTGGATCGCGGCATCGAGCCCGGCCTCGGGTACCTCGCCGTCCGCCGGAATGCCGAGCTTGGCGAGCATCCCGGCGTCGAGCGCGCCGGAACCCAACTTCTCCGCCAGCGCTGCGAGGCGCTTCGCGAGGCCCGGCGCCTTCGGCTCGAGCGCCGCGGCCAACTCTCCGATCTTCTCGACGAGCTGCGTGGCGACGGCGGGCAGGGGCCTCTGCTCGGCGGCCCGCTCGGAGACCCCGTTATCCTCGGCCGCCGGAGCCACCGTGGCAGCGGTCGCGGGCATCGGCGCGGACTGACCGTTCGGCGCGAGCAAGGCGGTCGGTGCCGCGGCAAGGCCGTCGCGTGCGGGCACTTCCGCCTCGGTCCCAATCGGCTTCCCGAAATCGCTCCCGCCCGGCCCGCTCGCTTCGATGGTCGCCGGGGGAGCGGGCACCGCGGCGGGCGCGGGCCCGAGCGAGCCGCTCGTCACCCCGGCCCTGAACTGCGCCACTACGCTCTCCGCATCCGGCGCCTGCAAGGAGAGGCCGAGGGCTGCCGCCAGCGCCTCCAGCTTTTGCGTGACGTCGGCTTCGAGCGCCGGATCGACAGGCGTACCGGTCGCGAGCCGGTCGCTCAACGCGGCGAGGGCATCGACCAGCTCAACGAACAGCGCTTCGGGATCGGCCGGCGGCATTGCCAACTGCCCGGCTTCGACGCCCGGCGCCGCAGACGGGCCGGGTGCCGGCGTTGCGACGGCGAGGTCGGCCCCGTCGCCCGTAACAGCGCGCCCGATCGACTCCGTCGCGAGGCCGAGAAGTGTCTCGAACAGCCCAAGGGCACCCCCGGCCACCATCCCGCCGTTGCCGGGCGAGGCCGCAGGAGCGATGGCACCCTGCGACGGGAAAAACCCGGATATGAAGCCGTTGGTCACCAAAACCGGCCTTGTCCCCCAAAAGGACAGAATGATCCGGCAGCTGCCTTGCAAGCTCCGGGCCAACCGGGAAACTCATTGTTTTGCAGTGATTTGATCCCGGTGGCCGCCGGCTGTGTGCCCGAGAGGTCGGAACAATCGGCCGCCGCATCGGCAGATCTTGCCTGCCCGTCCGGCAGAGTGTTGCCCTTTTCGTGCGTGGCGTTTACACCGCGCCTCGTCCGCTGGCCCTTGACCCCATCCGGATGAGAAAGATGTTGAACTCGCTTGATCTCGCCAAGCGCCCCGCGGACACGCGCGTCGTCGTCGCGATGTCGGGGGGCGTCGATTCCTCGGTCGTCGCCGGGCTTCTGGCCGGCGAAGGCTATGAGGTGGTGGGCGTCACCCTCCAGCTTTACGATCACGGCGAGGCGACGCACCGCAAGGGCGCCTGCTGCGCCGGGCAGGACATTCACGATGCACGCCGGGTCGCGGCGTCGCTCGGCATTCCTCACTATGTCCTCGATTACGAGCAGCGCTTCCGCGACGCCGTCATGGAGCCCTTCGCGAATGCTTACCGGCAGGGCGAGACGCCGGTGCCCTGCATCGCCTGCAATCAGTCGGTGAAGTTCGTCGATCTGATGGAGGTCGCACAGGATCTCGGCGCCGATGTCCTCGCGACCGGCCACTATGTCCAGTCCCGTCTCGTCGACGGCCGCCGCCGGCTCTACCGGCCCGTCGATGCGAGCCGCGACCAGAGCTATTTCCTCTTCGCGACCACGCAGGCGCAGCTCGATTTCCTGCGCTTTCCGCTCGGCGGCATGACTAAGCCCGAGGTGCGCGAGCATGCGCGCGCGCTCGGCCTCGAGGTCGCCGACAAGCACGACAGCCAGGACATCTGCTTCGTGCCGCAGGGCAAATATGCGGACGTGATCCGCCGCATGCATCCCGAGGCGCACGAGGGCGGCGAGATCGTTCATCTCGACGGGCGCGTGCTCGGCCGGCACGACGGCATCATCAACTACACGATCGGGCAGCGGAAGGGTCTCGGCATCGCGGCACAGGAAGCGCTCTATGTCGTAAAACTCGACCATCGCAGCGGCCGCGTCGTCGTTGGCCCGCGCGAGGCGCTGATGACGAGGACCGTGCGGCTGCGCGACGTCAACTGGCTTGGCGACCGGCCGCTCGCCACGGCGGTCGCCGGAAATGGTCTGCTGGTCGAGGTCAAGGTGCGCTCGACCCGGCCGCCGCAGGCGGGCGCCGTCCACATGGAGGGCGGCGAGGTGTTCGTGACGCTGTTCGCGGGCGAGCACGGGATCTCGCCGGGACAGGCCTGCGTCTTCTATGCGGACGAGGGAGAAACCAGCGAAGTACTCGGCGGCGGCTTCATCGCCGAGGCGGTACCCGCGGCGCTGGTGGCGTAGCCACCCCGTCATGGCCGCGTATGCAGGCCAGCCATTCTGCTCGCATGGCGGTCCGTCTGCGGCTCGGTCCTGAACGGGCCCTCCGCCTGGAACCTGTCGCGGCGAAAGCCTGCCAGGTGGCGGCCGCATACGGCGAGGACTCGATGCGCGGGCGTGCGAAAAATGTGCATCGCCGCCCCAAGGACTGGCGGCCGGCAGCCGTCGAAGCCAGTAAGATAGCCCGGATGACGCCAAAAGGTGCCACGGTCGTTTGCCCTGATGACGCAACTCGCTGACCCCGCGGCGCTCCTCGAACCGGAGCCCGACTCGACGCTCGTCCAGCGCGCCAACGGGGGCGACCGCGAGGCGTTCGCGGCCCTCGTCGAGCGGCATTACGACTTCATCCATCGCACGGCCTGCAAGTGGCTGGGCCGGCGGCAGGATGCCGAGGACGTCGCGCAGGAGGTCTGCGTGAAGCTTGCGACGGCGATCCGCAGCTTCGACGGACGGTCGGCGTTCACGAGCTGGCTCTACCGCGTGACGCTCAACGCGGTGCGCGACAGCCAGCGGGCGAGTACCCGGCGCGCCAGGTATCATGACCGGCTCGCCGAGGTGCGTCCGGAGGAGGCGCCGCCCGAGCAGGAAGAAGCGGCTACGGTGAACGAACTCTGGGCTGCCGTGCGGTCGCTGCCCAGGCAGCAGCGGGACGCGGTGCTCCTCGTTTATGCGGACGAGCTCAGCCACGCTGAGGCGGGAGCAATCATGGGATGCAAGGAGGCAACCGTCTCCTGGCACATCCACGAAGCCAAGAAGACCCTCAGGGGGCTTCTGTGAGACCGAGATGAGTGACGACAGGCTGAACGCATTGAAGCAGATCAGGGCGCCCGCGCCGACCGAGGCGGCGCGCCGGCGCGCGATCCAGGCTGCGATGCTCGCCTACGATCAGGCACAGCAGAATTCGATTCAGGC
>CAYRNE010000029.1:0-12695 GCA_964425245.1 uncultured Devosia sp. | reverse complement strand
GAGAAGAAGGACGCCAACCCATTTGCGGCGTTCGGCTCGTGAGAGACTACGCCGCCATAGCGAAGCAGTACGCACTTGACGTGGTCAAGGGGAAAGTGCCGGCCGGACGCCTGGTGCAGCTGGCCTGCGTCCGGCACCTGGACGAGCTCCGCGATCAGCAGCGGAAGGATTTCCCCTACCGGTTCGACGAGTCGAAGGCCAGCAAGGTCTGCGCATTCGTCGAGCTGATGCCCCACGTGAAAGGCAAGTGGGCGAAGGGCGAGCAGCTCATCGTACTCGAGCCGTGGCAGGTCTTCATCCTGGCCACGATCTTCGGTTGGGTCCGCAAGTCGGACGAGCTGCGCCGCTTTCGGAAGGCTTACATCGAGGTCCCGCGCAAAAACGCGAAATCCACGCTCGCCGCGGCGATTGGCCTGTACATGCTGGCTGCGGACGGCGAGCACGGGGCAGAGGTTTACAGCGGAGCCACGTCGGAGAAGCAGGCCTACGAAGTGTTCAGGCCGGCTCGCGAAATGGCCAAGAAGAGCCCGCGGTTTATCGAGGCCTTCGGCGTCGAGGTAATGACGTCGAACCTCTCGATCCCTGCGAACGGGTCCAGGTTTGAGCCCGTCATCGGAAAGCCGGGAGACGGCGCCTCCCCCAGCTGTGCGATCGTCGACGAGTTTCATGAGCACGACTCGGACGAGCTCTACGACACCATGCTCACTGGCATGGGAGCGCGTGAGCAGCCGCTCATATTCGTCATCACGACGGCGGGAGCGGACATCGCCGGACCTTGCTACGCGCTTCGCGAGGACGTCGTAGGCATGCTCGAGGGGACGATCGCGGCGGACGACCTGTTCGGCATCATCTACACGATCGACCTAGGCACGGACGACGAGCCGGGCGACGACTGGACGACCGAGTCCGCGCTTCGCAAGGCTAATCCAAATTACGACGTCTCGGTCAGCGGCGACTTCCTGGCGGGCCAGGTGCGAGATGCCATCAACAGCGCGCGGAAGCAGTCGGTAGTCAAAACCAAGCACCTGAACGTCTGGGTGAGCGCACGCTCGGCCTGGATGAACATGGAGCTCTGGAACGCTCTGGCCGACACCAAGCTCGATCCCGAGCAGTTCGCTGGCGAGCCGTGCTGGTTGGCCGTCGATCTGGCCAGCAAAGTCGACGTCGCGTCGGTCATCAAGATCTTTCGCCGTGATCAGGACGGCCTGGCGCACTGGTATTTCTTCGGGCGCCACTACCTCCCAGAGGAACGCGTCCTGGACGAGGAGCGGCGCCACTACCAGGGATGGGTAGCGAACGGCCACCTCATCGCCACGCCTGGCGACGTCATCGATTACGACCGGATCCGTGAGGACATCCTCGAGGACGCCGAGCTCCACCGGATCGTGCAGCTCGGATACGATCCATGGGGCGCGACCCAGCTCGCCATGCAGCTGCAGGATGCCGGCGTGGACGTCCTCGAAATCCCTCAGACGGTGACCCACTTATCGGAGCCCATGAAGGAAGTCGAGGCGATGGTGATTGCGGGACGGATGCACCACGACGGCAACCCCGCGATGAACTGGATGATGTCGAACGTCACCGCCCGTGTCGACGCGAAGGACAACGTCTTTCCAAGGAAGGAGAAGGGCGAGAAGAAGATCGACGGCCCTGTGGCCCTCATCAACGCCATGTGCGTGGCCATGCGCCCCACTGAGGAGAAACCAAAACCCCGCGTCCGGACGCTCGCATGAAATTACTCGGCATCCAGATCTCGCGGGCGCAGACGCCGGCAGACCTTGCCGCGGCGGAGACAAAGCGGAAGCTCGAGCTGCGCCGGGATAAGGCGCTTCACGAGCAGGGATGGCACGACCTGGTCGGCCAGATGACCGCCGCCGGCATGCGCATCTCTGAGGAAGGCGCGATGCGGATGGCCGCGGTCTACGCGTGCGTCCGGGTGCTCGCCGAAGGGGTGGCGGCTCTCCCCTACAAGCTCTACCGCCGCGACGGCCGTGCGCGCCATGAGGCGCCGCAGCATCCACTCTACCGCGTCCTCCACGACCAGGGCAACGACGTGATGACGTCGATGGAGCTGCGCGAATTGCAGATGGTGCATCTGGCTTTGTGGGGCAATTTCTACGGAGAGCGGCAGTACGATGGCGGCGGCAACCTGGTCGGCATCTGGCCGATCGACCCCTGGCGCGTGGCCGTTCGCCGCGTCCAAAAGGGCAACCGGATTGCCCTCGCCTATGATGTATGGCAGAAAGACGGCCAGCGCGTCACGCTGCGATCTGACCAGGTGTTTCACCTCCGAGGCATCGGGTTCGACGGCATCGTCGGCAAGAGTCCGATTCAGATGCACCGCGAAACGCTCGGCACGTCCGCGGCCGCGGCGCGGTTCGGCGCGCGCTTCTTCGCCCACGACACGCGAAGCGGCCTCACGCTGGCGACGGACTCGATCCTGGACGACGAGGCGTACGAGCGCATCCGCAAGGAGTGGGAAGGAAAAGAGGGCGTCGACCAGGCCTGGAAAACCAAGATTCTCGAGGGCGGACTAAAGCCAGAGGTCCTCACGATGCCCCTCACCGACGCGCAGTTCATCGAGACGCTGAAGTATGGGCGATCCGAGATCTCCGGCATCTTCCGCGTGCAGCCGCACCTCATCGGCGACCTCGATCGGGCAACGTATTCGAACATCGAACACCAGAGCCTCGAGCACGTGCAGCACACGCTGCGTCCCTGGCTCGTCCGCATCGAGCAGGCGACCTCGATGCAGCTTCTCCGGCCGGAGGAGCGGGCGGAGTACTACGCCGCCCACGTGGTGGACGGTATTCTCCGCGGCGACATCAAGAGCCGCTACGAGGCGTACGCGGTCGGACGCAACTGGGGCTGGCTCTCGGCCAACAAGGTGCTCGAACTCGAGGACCAGAACCCGATCGGTCCGGACGGCGACGTCTACCTGCAGCCGCTCAACATGGTACCGGCGGGCTCCGAATTCACCGAGCCGACCGAACAGGAGCCGTCCCAGCTGGGATTCGACGACAGCGACCGATCGGCGCGCGTTGGCGCGCAAACACGGTCGCTGGAAGGGCGGTCCCTCCCGCCCCGCTTCCGCGCGGCGCAGGCGCTGCAGCCCGTCTTCCTGGATGCGTTCCGGCGCATCGTGAAGCGTGAGGCCTCCGAAATCCGCAAGGCCGCAAAGACCTATCTCGAGGCGGAAGACGTGGAAGGATTCCGCACCTGGCTAGCCGACTTCGTGGAGGAGCACGCCGCGTGGATGGAGCCGAGGCTCCTCCCCGTCATCGAGGCGATGAGCGAGGCGATGGTGTCGGCCGCGGTCGACGAGCTGGGGACGGACCTGGCCCCCGAGGACCTGGCCGGCTTTGCGCTGCGCTACACCCAGACGGCGGCGCACCGCTACACGCACGCGAGTCGCACGCAGCTTGAGGACGTGCTCGACCAGGCCGAAGCCGAGGAGCTGGATCCGAATGGAGCCGTCCTCGAGCGCGTCGACGAGTGGGAAGGCAGCTCGGACGCCGTAGCCCGGGCCGAGAAGCTCGCCCGCCGCGAGCGCCAGCGCTCGTCGAACGCCCTCACGAAAGCGGCCTGGGCACTGGCCGGCATTGCCGTCACCATCTGGCGATCGGTAGGCAGCGAGACGTGCCCCTACTGCACGAGCATGAATGGGCGCCAGGCGCCCATTAGCGGCGCGTTCCTCGGCGCCGGAGAAAACATCAGCGGCCTCAAGGTCCGCTCCAAGATCGGCCACCCGCCGCTCCACGATGGGTGCGACTGCATCATGATGCCCGGTTTGCGCAAGCGGAGCCGGCCGACCGGCGCCGAACTCCGAACCATACTCGCCACCATTCTCGAACCAGACGATTCCCATGAAACCGATTAGACGAGGATCCACATCACGCAAACGGGAACGGCGGATTATCACGTGCCCGATCGAGCTGCGAGCTGCCGAGGGCGATTCGGAGGGCCGGGTGATTACCGGCTATGCAGCGAAGTTCGATTCACCCAGCGAGAATCTCGGCGGATTCGTCGAGTACATACGCGCCGGCGCTTTTGCGAAGACGATCCAGGAGTCGGACATCCGCGGGCTCTGGAACCACAACGACGACTATGTGCTCGGCCGGAACAAGGCGGGCACACTCCGCCTGGCCGAGGACGAGGTCGGTCTCGCCATCGAGATCGATCCACCCGACACGACGTGGGCGCGTGACCTGGTCGTATCGATCGAACGCGGCGATGTCACGCAGATGTCGTTCGCCTTCCGAACGGTTCAAGACCGCTGGACGCACCGCGAGGGCGAGAATCCTGACGTAATCCGCGAGCTCATCGAGGTCCGGCTCTACGACGTTTCGCCGGTCACCTACCCAGCCTACGAAGAAACGGAGGTCTCCGTCCGCGACCTGATCGAAGGACGCGAGCTCACCGACGACGAAAAAACTGCGCTTCGGCACATCCTGGACCCCGGCACTGCCGGCATGGAGCCGCCCCCGGCTGGGCACTCCATCGACCTGCTCCGGAAACGCCTGGACCTGGCCGAGCGCATCTAACAGGACCATAAACTCTCATCTCACGAGAACCATGAAACGATTCTATCTCGCGCTCTTCGCGATCGTCGCCCTGTGCGTCGTTGCGATCGGCGCACATTTCGGGCTCAGCCCTGTTGACGCTGGCGGCTTCCTGAGCGCCTGCACCGACTGGGCACTCGGCTTCACGGGTCACCTGGATGGCCTATCCTTCGCGGATGCACCCGCCGTGGTGGCCGTTGGCGGCGCCCTGCAGGCGCTGAAGCAGAAGCGTGCTAAGGCCATCGCGGATGCACGCGCACTCCTGGACGGCGCCGGCGAGGATGCTACCACGCTCTCCGAGGAGGACGGTAAGCGGTTTAATGACCTGATGGCGGAAGCCGACCAGATCGGCGCGCGCATCGCGCAGGAAGAGCGGGTATCCGCTGCTCAGGCCACGCTCGAGCAGCGCTCGCCGGTGCAGACCGTCCACACCGACGATCCCGCGCCGGACGTTCGGAACGTCGAAGGTGTCGACAAGCACTGGCGCCGGCGTTCCGTGCGCTACCTCCGCGCGCTCGCGCTGCAGAAGGAGGATGCGCACCGCTCTGCCCAGCTCGTCAGCGAGCTGCTGGTAGAGGCGCGCTCACTGCCTGCTAATCAGCTCCAGGACGAGGAGCGTACTGCGGCCACGGTCATCGAGCGGTCGGGGCTGTCGGAGCGTCGCCAGCGCGTGCTCCGCGCCCTGGTCGGCGTCGGGGAGTACCGCACGCTGACCACGGAAGCCAATGACGCACAGGGCACGGACCACCTCCTGCCCAAGCCGTTCTTAGCTGAGATCTTCGTGCTGACCGAGCAGTACGGTGTGGCACGCCAGCTCTTCCGCGTGATCCCCTTCAGCGGTCCGGGCAATACGCTCGACCTGAAGCAGGTGACTGGCAAGGTGCTGGCGTACTGGGTCGACCAGGCGGAGCTCATCCCCGCGAGCGACATGACCTTCAACGACGGTCAGCTCTCGCTCAATAAGCTGGCCGGCATCACGAGCATGGCCACGGAGGTAGACGAGGACGTCGCCTTCAATACCGTGGACATCACGATCAATGCGTTCGCCGAGAGCATCTCGCTCAAGGAGGACCAGGCGGGATTTCTGGGTGATGGCTCGAGCACGTACGGGGGGTTCACAGGCGTTCTGAACCTCGCGAGCGCGACGGTCAAGAACACGGCGGGCACGGACGTATCGGGCGTCGTCGAGGACATCCTGCGCACCGTGAAGACGGCTATCCCACGCGTACGCCGCCAGCGTGCACAGTGGGTGATGAACGAAACGGTCATGGACACCATCCGCCAGATCGAGAACTCGGCCGGCTTCCGGCTCTTCTCGGAGAGTCTGGCCGAAGGGGGCGCCGTCAACCTGCTCGGCTACCCCGTCGTCTTCAGCGACGTCTACCCGGCTGCGTCGGCGATCAGCGGCACCGACGAGCCGATCCTCTCGTTCGGTGACCACGGGCGCATGCTCATGGCCATCAAGCGCGGACTGCGTGCGGACGTCAGCCGCGAGGCAATCCTCCAGAACAGCGGCAACGACAGCATCATCTACAACGCCTACCAGGCGGACGGATCGCTGCTGCGCGTAACCGAGCGCGTTGGATTTGCGGCCCCAGCTGCCGTGCAGCCGGACATCGTCGTCCTCAAGACGAAGGCCGGATCGTAAGATGATTCCACGCACCTTCCATCGCGTGTGGTTCGGCGCCCCGATGCCTGAGGAGTTTCGGGCATTCGGGGCGTCGTGGGTGCGCTGCAATCCAGGCTGGACGCTGAGGGAGTGGGGAGCGGAGGATCTGGACTGGATCCAGAACAGAGAGCTCTGGGACGCGGCGCCGGATCTGATGCCTTCAAGGCTGGTCCACCGGTTTCGGTCCAACCTGGCTCGCGTCGAAATTCTCCACCGGTTCGGCGGCGTGTACGTCGACTGCGATTTCGAGGCACTCGCGCCGCTCGAGCCGCACATCGAGGGAATCGAATGCTTCGGCGTCGAGGAAAAGCCTGGACTGCTGGCGAACGGAATCATCGGCGCCGTGCCCGAACATCCGCTCCTGAAGGCGGTCATCGACGGCATGGCGAAGTCCGTGGCCGCGCGCCCCGGCCAGCCGTCCTGGAAGTCCAATGGCCAGCAGCATATTCAGCGCACGGCCTCGCGCGTCGGAGGGCTGACGCTACTGCCGACTCGGCTTTTCTACCCGTATCACCACGACCAATTCTCTGCTGAAGGCAAGCGTCCGGATCGTACCTCCGGCGCGGTCGCGCATCACGTGTGGGCGTCGAGGCGGAAATCGGTATCGGTCATCGTGCCGTGGCGTGATCCGGATCCTCATCGAGAGCGAATTTGGGCGTGGCTGTTCCAGAAGTTCGAGGCGCATCCAGACTGGCAGATCGTCCTTGCGACGGACGGCCTCGAGGGCGAGTTCTCCAGGTCGCGCGCCATCATGAACGGCGTGCGTCAAAGCTTCGGAGACGTCATCGTCGTATCGGACGCCGACGTGTGGAGCGAAGGCCTTGTGGGCGCGGTCGACGCGGTACGTGGAGGCGCGAAGTGGGCGATCCCCCACCGCCTCGTGCACAGGTTGACGGAGGCCGCGAGCGAGCGTGTGATCGCCGGAGAGGATCCGGCGGTCTTCCTGGATGACGCCGCGGCGCACGATGAACAGCCGTACCGCGGCAGGCCGTGCGGCGGGCTGGTCGTGCTTCCGCGAGCCATAGCCGAGCGAATCCCACCGGATGCGCGATTCGTCGGATGGGGCGGCGAGGACGACGCCTGGGCCCTGGCACTGAAAACACTTGCAGGACGTCCCTGGCGAGGTGAGGCGCCGCTTTGGCACCTGTGGCATCCGCCGCAGCCTCGCCTGTCGCGATCGGTAGGTAGTGAGGCGAACATCGGTCTCGTCTCACTCTATGCGCAGGCCATGGGCAACGAGCGCCGCATGCGCCAGCTCATCGACCAGGCGCAGGCGGCATACGCAGGAATCACCATTACACCGAGCATAGACATGAAAGCGTACCAGAGAGGGAAGTCCGCGAAACTCCAGCTCATCCAGGAGGGCCGTATCCGTCCTGAAGACCTGGACGAGGAAACGCGCGCGCGCATCGGCCTCCCTGTGCCGAACGCGGCGCATAAGGAAGGCGACGAAACGGCGCAGGCGCCGCCCGCCCCTGAAACCGCGCAGGCTCGCCCGGCGCGGAAGAAGGCGAAGAAGTAATGCACATCGCGATCACGGAGCGGCCAGAGGCCGAGCCGCTCTCGGTGCAGCAGGCCAAGGACTGGGTCCGCGCCGACAACGACGAGGAGAATACGCTCCTCGCCGCGCTCATCCGCGCAGCGCGTGAGGAGGTAGAGCGGCTGTCAGGGTATGCGCTGGGCGAGCAGTCGCTCCAGCTCTGGTTGGACGCATTCCCCTGCGCGAAAGTCCTGCCGCTGCCGCGTCCTCCGCTCCTCACCGTGGACGAGATCACGTACGTCGACCGCTCGGGAAACGTGCAGACACTCGCGGCGGATGCCTACGAGGTGGACAAAGACGCCATGCCCGGCTCGGTGCGCGTGCTTACCGAATGGCCGCGTACGCTCTCAATGCAGGGCGCCGTCCGCATCAAGTACACGTGTGGCTACACGGTCGTCCCGGAGCGCCTGCTCCTGGCGACGCGGTATCTGGTCGAGAAATGGTACGGCGACCGCGCCGAGGGCGTGATCCCGTCTGCGGTGCTCTCGCTCATCGAGCCTCGCCTTAGGTACCGCCTCCCCCTCTGATCCGAAGTGGCAGAGGCCAGTGACAGGCACGCGTGGCAATGCCCTGTGCTTAGATCCCGCCTGCGCTCCGCGTGAGATTGCCCGCCATCTGAGACCAGTTCCTGGTACCCCATGGCGAGCACGTCAGACCGCATTCTAGCCCGTGTCGTAAAGCCGGATTTCGAGCGCAAGCTCGGCAGCTGGGTGACCGTATCGCCGCGCACGTTCCAGAAGTGGGGTCCCTCCGGCTCCGGGCACCTCGCCCGGCCCAGGAGGCCTCGGCCTGACGTCACAAACCCTGAGGTCATCGCCGATCCGCGGTACCGCGGCCGCGCCACGGGTGCCGCCAAGGACCTGGCGCAGAAGCTCGGTATCGACCTCGAGGGCATTCAGGGAAGCGGCAAGGACGCAACGATCCTCGTGAGCGACGTGCGCCGACTGGCGGAGGAAGGCGATGGCGCAGGCGGGTGAGTTCGATAGACGATATGTGCTCCAGGACCGCACCATCACGCGGGGTGAGCATGCGAACCAGGTGGAGACGTGGCGTGACGTCGCGTCGATCTGGTGCCGCGAGCGCAATCTGTGGGGCATGGAGCGGCGCCGCGGCGAGCAGGACGAGCCGTTCGGACGCGTCGTGATCCGCACCCGCTACCGCGGCCACGTGACCACCGCCATGCGCCTGCGCACCGGCGGCACCGAGGAGGCGCCGAGCGGCATACTCCTCATCCAGCGCGTCTCCGACGTCCGCGACTCGTCGACCCGGGCCCGCGAGCTCGAGCTCGAGTGCGCGATCACAGACGACACGACGCGCGCCTGATGGCCGCAGCCGTCCACATATCCCTCGACCCAGCACAGGTCGCGGAGCTCCACCGCGAGCTCACCGCGGACCTCGAGCGCATCAAGCGCAAGGCCGCGCGGATCGTAGCCCGCTACGTGGACCTGGTATACGACGAGGCGCAGCGCCTCGCGCCGGAACTCACGGGGCGACTGAAGCGCGAGATGCTAAAGAGCGTCGACGAGCTGATCGGCAGCGTGGCCGAGGGCGTGTTCTACGGCCGCTTCACCGAGCTTGGGACCTCGCGCATAACGGCGAAGCCGCACCTGGCTCCGGCCTGGGAGAAGTACCGAAACGCATTCGAGGCAGACATGAAGGAGCTGCTCGACGAGTTCAACGCGCTTGGCATCCAGGCGGTGACGTGATGACCGACGCCAAGCTCCTCATGCAGGACGTGATTCAACTGCGCGTGCAGGCAGCGCTCACAGCCATCGGCTACGCAGACGCCGAGACGCGCGTCGTCATGAATCCGGTCCATGGGCAGAGCTTCCCGTACGTCGCCATCGGCGACGACGAGCAGCGGCTCTCGACGATGGCCACCGACCAGACGAGCGACGCAAACGAGCTGAACCACTGGGTCCGGATTTTCTCGCGAGACCCGGTCGAGGTGAAGACGCTTGGCGCGGAGATCATTGCGCGCCTCACCGATCGCGACGATCGCCCGGTACCCGCCGGCTGGCAGATGTACGTCTGGCAGCTGGGATTTGACCAGATCATGCCGGAGCTGACGCCGGATGGAATTGCCATCTGGGCGCGTCACCTCCGATTCGAATTCGAGCTAGAACCGATCATTTCATAAACGAGGAAAAGCCGTGGCCAAAAAGAAAGGAAGGGAGATCAAGATCTACCTCAGCGCATCGGCGCCGCAGGATAAGTGGGACGTCACAGACTATGACGCGGTCGCGTACGTGACCCAGATCACGGACAACATCACGCGCAACGCCATCAATGAGAGCGATGCCGATTCCGGCAACGACTCGGACTACCAGGCCGGGCGCCGTGACGCAGACGTCCAGATCACCGCCCACTACGACGTGGCGGAGGATGCCGGTCAGGACGCCGCCTGGACGGCGATCAAGGACGACACCGCAGGCGGTGGCAAGGTCCACGCTCTGATCACCTCGAACGTGGCCGGCGACCGCGAGGATGCGCTCGTCGGCATCGTGACGGGCGTCAACCGCACGTACTCGGATGAGGGCATCGCGACGTTGGCGATCGCCATCAAGCAGAGCGGTGAGCGCTACGAGCAGGTGGTGGCGAGCTAATGGCGAAGCGCGAAGCACTATCGGTCCATCTGGGCGGCGAGGAGCGCGTAGTTCGGCTGAGCGTCGGCGCGTTCCGCTACGCGAAGCAGCGTCACGGCGTGACGGTGAGCCTCGCCGCGCTGCAGTCGGGGGATCTCGGCGTGCTGTCGCAGATCCTCTGGGTAGCGCTCCTGCCAGACGATCCCGGCGTCACGGAGCAGCAGGTCCTCGAGTGGCTCATGGAGCTCGACGAGGAGGAGGAGATGGCGGCACTCTCGGTCGTCGGACACGCGATGGAACGGTTCCTCGAGGCGAGCCAGCGCCTGGGAAACTCGCCGGCTGGGGAGAAGACGAAGTCGAAGTAGACGGGTCTGCTCCCTGGCCTGATTTCGAGGTCGTGGACGTCGTGCTGGGCGAGACGTTTGGGATGACGCCCGCGCAGGTGGACGAGCTGGACATACGCGACCTGGTCGCGATGCAGGTCGCCGCATATCGCCGCCGCAGGGAGGCCTGGCACCATACGGCCATCCTCTGGGCGACGGCAGTGAACTCGGGCTTTCGGGCACCGGCGGTGCCTGTGAGTCCCCAGGACATACTGAACAAAGTGTTCGCACGTCGGACCGTCACGAAGGCCTGGCTCGCAGAAATGAGAGCCAGCCACCTCGAGCGCGTCGAGCGCGACAGGATACGCAAGCGCCGCAGGCGGCGTCTCATGCATGGCTAGCAACGTCCTCAAACAGCTTCTCGTCCGCTTCGGCGCGGATTTCGGCGGTCTCGACAAGGACCTCGAGAAGCTCAACAACAAGCTGAAGCACACCGGTGATAGGCTCACCGGCATCGGCAAGGAGTTGAGCCTGAAGCTCACGGCTCCGCTCGTTGCAGCCGGGGCGTTCGCGCTCAAGAGCGCCGCCGATATGGAGCAGCTCGAGGTCGCGTTCACCACGATGCTGGGGAGCGCCGACGATGCGAAGCGTGTCCTCGAGGAGCTAAACCAGTTCGCCGCCGAAACGCCCTTCGACTTTCCGGAGCTCGCCGATGCCGCGCGAAAGCTGATCGCGTTTGGCGTCTCGGCGGACGACCTGCAGGACGAGCTGCGCGCGCTCGGCGACGTGTCCGCCGGCGTTGGCATGTCGATCAACGAGATCGCGGAGATCTACGGTAAGGCGAAGGTTCAGGGCCAGATCTTCGCGGAGGACATCAACCAGCTCACGGGGCGTGGTATTCCCATCATCCAGGAGCTGGCGAAGCAGTTCGGAGTGACGGAGGGCGAGGTCAAGAAGCTGGTGCAGACCGGCCAGGTCGGCTTCGCCAACATCCAGCAGGCGTTCAAGGACCTCACCTCCGAAGGCGGCAAGTTCAGCGGCCTCATGGCCGCGCAGTCGGAGACGCTCGGCGGCGTGTTCGGCTCGCTGCAGGACAACGTCATGATGACCCTCACGGTCATCGGCAATAAGATCGTCGAGACGTTCGACCTCAAAAACGTCATTGCGAAGGTCGACGAGCTCACGCAGAAGATCCGCACGTTCGCGGAGAGCCATCCCAAGCTGACGACGCTCGCGGTCGTGATCGGCACGGTGACGGCGGCGGTCGGTCCCCTCCTGGTCGGGATCGGTAGCCTGCTGAAGCTGCTGCCGCTCATGACGTCGGCCATTCGCGTGCTCACGACGACGGCCCTCGGTCCATGGGGCCTCGCGATCGCGGGTATCACCGCGGCCGTCGTGTACCTGTGGGCCAACTGGGATGAAATCTGGCCCGCCCTCGAGCGCACCTGGTACGCCGTGACCGAGGCCGTGCTCACCGCCGCGGACAAGATCCTCGGAGCGCTCGAGAAGATCTACGGCTGGATCCCTGGTTTCGGGGACGCGATCACCATGGCGCGTGAGAAGCTCGCCGAGATGATCGACGCTGCCAAGATCAAGAAGGACGCCGTCGACGCCGAGCGCGCGCTGAAGGACGTCGAGGATCAGAGCGGCGAAACCGCAGGCGCGGCCGATGAGCTGGCCGCGTCCACGACGGCGGTCGGAGACGCGATGGGCGGCACGGCGGGCGCGAGCGACGAGCACCGCAAACGCCTGGCCGCGATCCGGGACATCTACACCGGCCTCGCCGAGGACACCGAGAAGCTGAAGAACAAACAGCTGGTGCTCGGCCCGAGCTTCAACGCGGCAAAGGAGGAGGTGCGCCTCCTCGAGACCGCGATGATCGACCTCCTGAATGCGGGGGTTTCGCCGACCGACGAAGGATTCTTGCGCCTGCGTCGACGCGCGAACGACCTGACGGCAGAGATGGACGCGCTCGCCGCCAAGACGGAGATATGGAAGGAAGCCCAGGAGGGCGTC
>CAYRNE010000028.1:0-12723 GCA_964425245.1 uncultured Devosia sp. | reverse complement strand
GCCCACCCCGCGCAGCATCGAAGTCAGCACGAGGAGCACGAAGAATGGCGGGATGCCGAGAAAGAACACGCGGCCATATCCCGCAGCCGCGTCGATGATGTTGGACGGCGCGCCGAGCAGCAGGAGAATCTGGTCGATGAAGATGAACCCGAGAATCGAAACCCCGATCCCGCCGAGGAAGGAGGCGGCCAGCGTCGTGCCGGTGACTTCCTTGACCTTCTGGAGATTTTTTCCGCCCCAGGCCTGGCCGATGAGGATCGAGGCGCCGGACGCGAGACCCACGACGAAGGCGATGAGCAGGAACAGGATCGGGAAGAACATCGACGCGGCGGCGAGGGCATCCACGCCGATCAGCTGACCGATGAAGATGGTGTTGATCGTCCCCGACATCGATTGCAGCACGTTGCTGAGCATCAGGGGCAACAGGAACAGGAGAAACCGCTGCCATAGCGGCCTGGTGACGGCGGACATAAAGACCTTCGGGTATCCGTGAAGTCGCGAAATATCGCTGGTCGCGCCGCCGTTGTCGCTTCGGATGGCCGGGCGATGCTCGCCCGGTCGCGGCTGGGTTCGTCGGGGAGGCGCGGTGCCAATAGACCCGGGCGCGCCTCGCGGTCAATCCTCCGGCACGACGTGCGTCCACGGAGGGGCTTCGCAGCAGCCCCATGGGCAGGCTAAACAAGCGCGCCCATGACGACACCTTCCGAATCGGCAGCGGCGCCCCGGTCGCCATTCCTGCACGGCGCCCGCGATTTCCTGCCGCTCGCCATTTCGATTGCTGCCTATGGCCTCGTCTGGGGCATGCTCGCCGGACAGGCCGGCCTCGGTGCCGCCGAAGTGTTCCTGATGTGCGCGCTGGTCTTTGCCGGCGCCAGCCAGTTCGTCGCGCTCGAGATGTGGGAGACGGGCGCCCTGCCCGTCGCCTCGATCGTCATCGCGACCCTCATCGTCAATCTCCGGCTCGCGCTCATGTCCGCGACGATCCGCCCGGTGCTCCGCCACCTGCCATTCTGGCAGCAGGCCGCGGGCTTCGCGCTCGTCTCCGACGAACAGTGGGCGCTGGCCATGGCGGAAGCCGCGCGCGGCAGGCCGAGCGCCGCGTATTATTTCGGCGCGGCCATTTTCTGCTACCTGACCTGGCTGATCTCGCCGCTCACCGGCCGGCTGATCGGCGCAGGCATCGAAAACCCCGAAGCCTACGGCCTCGATTTCGCCTTCACCGCGACCTTCCTCGCGCTGCTCTTCGGCATGTGGCGCGGCCGGGGCGACCTCGTGCCCTGGATCGTGGCGGCGCTGGTCGCGATCGGCACCGCGCAGCTCGTCGAGGGCAACTGGTACATCATTGCTGGCGGCCTCGCGGGGAGCTTCGCGGGCGCCCTCGCCGGAACCCGGAAGGAAAGCCGCCGTGGCGCCTGACGTGCTCCTCGTCATCGCAGGCATGGCCCTCGTCACGCTGGCGACGCGCTTCGCGGGATATTTCCTCGCCGAGCGCCTGCCGGAAGGGGGCTTCGTGGCGGCGTGGCTCCGCCACATCCCCGGTGCGGTCCTCGCCGCGCTTGTTGCGCCTGCCGTCGCTTCCGGCGGTCCGGCGGAGATCGCCGGCACCGCTGCAACCGCCGTGGCCTATCTCCTCACCCGCAACCTCTTTGCCGCCATGGCTGCGGGCGTCGGGACGGTCTTTCTGGCAAGGACCGTCCTCGGTCTCTAGCCGCGGATGGTCGCGGCAAGCGCACGCGCAGCGCCGTCTCGGGCATGCCACGCGTAGCTGAGGAGCAGCGTTGCGCCGGATTCGAGGAGCGATGGTGCGGGCGGTCGGACTCGAACCGACATACCTTGCGGCGGGGGATTTTGAGTCCCCTGCGTCTACCAGTTCCGCCACGCCCGCCATGGTGTGAGGAAGCGCGCGGGACATAAGGCAATCGCGCGTGCCGCGTCAATCGTATGGCCCGTCACGCGGAACTTCCCTGCCCCGGGCGCCTTACCGCCGCATGGCTGCGCGCGGCGACATCCGCATCGGCATCTCGGGCTGGACCTACGCGTCCTGGCGGGGCCGGTTCTACCCGGCGGGCCTGTCGCGGAAACGCGAGTTGGGCTACGCGGCCTGCCGCTTCAACGCACTCGAAATCAACGGCACCTTCTACGGCATGCAGCAGCCCGGTTCGTTCCGCACATGGGCCGACGCCGTGCCCCAGAATTTCGTCTTCGCCGTTAAGGGCTCGCGCTACATCACCCATATGCTGAAGCTCAGGAACGCCGAAACGGCGCTCGCCAACTTCTTCGCCTCCGGTCCGCTCGTCCTCGGCGACAAGCTCGGGCCGATCCTGTGGCAGTTTCCCGCGATGCTGCGCTTCGACGAGGAGCGGTTCGACAGCTTCTTCCGCATGCTGCCGCGGGACCTCCAGCAGGCGGCAGCGCTGGGCCGGCGCCACGACCACCGCCTCAAGGCACCCGCCGCGCTCGAGGTCGAACGCAACCGGCCGCTGCGCCACGCCGTCGAGATCCGGCACGAGAGTTTCCGCCACCCGGGCTTCATCGCGCTGCTGCGCCATCACGGGATCGCGCTCGTCTGCGCCGACACCGTCGACTGGCCGCTGCTGATGGACCTCACCGCCGACTTCGTCTATTGCCGCCTGCACGGTTCGACAGAGCTCTACAACAGCGCCTACACCGACCCCGAGCTCGACGCCTGGGCCGAACGGATCCGGCACTGGACGAGCGGCAGGACTATGCGCGACGGCACCTTCGTGACGCGGCCGGTTGCCGACAAGCAAGAGCGCAGCGTATTTCTCTTTTTCGACAATACCGACAAGCTGGAGGCGCCACGCGACGCGAAGCGCCTGATGCAGCGGCTCGGCATCGAATGGGAAGGCGGGGATGGCAGGCAGGATTAGGACCGGCATCGCCGGCTGGGTCTTTCCGGGCTGGCGCAAGGGTGTCTTCTATCCGGAAGGCCTGGCGCAGAAGGAAGAGCTCTCCTACGCGAGCCGCGCCCTGACCACGATCGAGATCAACTCGACCTTCTATTCGCACCAGAAGGCGGAAAGCTTCGAAACCTGGGCCGCGCAGACACCGGACGACTTCGTTTTTCCGGTGAAAGGGCACCAGGCCATCACCCACATCAAGAGGCTGAAGGAGGTCGAGACGCCGCTCGCCAACTTCCTCGCCTCGGGGCCGCTGGCCCTCGGCAAACGGCTCGGACCTTTCGTCTGGCAATTGCCGCCCAACATGAAATTCGATCCCGGTCGGATCGAGACCTTCCTCGAACTCCTGCCCCACGATGCGGATTCGCTTGTTTCGCTTGCGAGCAAGCACGACGAAAGAACGAAGGCGCCGTTCCTCGACGCGACGGACATCGACGTCGTTCGTCACGCCATCGAGGTGCGCCACGAGAGCTTCGCCGAAATGGCCTTCGTCGAGATGATGCGGGCGCACAACGTCGCCATCGTCATCGCCGACACGGCCGGCTGGCCGACGATGGATGCGACGGCGGACTTCGTCTATTGCCGGCTGCAGGGCGCGCCGGGCAAGGACCGCTACGAAGCCGCGGACCTCGATCGTCTCGCGGCGCGCTGCCGGACCTGGAGCCAAGGCTTGCCCATGACCGACGGCCCCTTCATTGCCGCTCCCGAGACCTCGCCGAAGCCGCGTGAGGTCTTTGCCCATTTCGTCTCGACCGACAAGGAACATGCACCGGCCAACGCGATGGCCCTCGCCGGTCGTCTCAAGGGACAGAGCCGTGAGAGGCGTGACGATTGACTGCGCCGCAGGCGAAGCCTAAGCCGCCCGGGCTTAATCGGAGACCGAAGATGACGGCGACAAGCGCACCGGCGACCGGGCGATCATGGCTCGGCCGCGCCCTCGACAAGAAGGCGGCAGGCGCGGCCTTCTTGCTCGGGCTTGCGGCGATCCTCGGCGCGCTCGGCAGCCAGTATCTGGGCGGGCTCGAGCCCTGCGAGCTCTGCCTCGAGCAGCGCCTGCCCTATTACTTGGGGCTGCCGCTACTGGGCGCGACGCTGCTGCTTTGGAACCGCATCCCGCTCGTCGTCTGGTACGCGGCGATCCTGATCGTCGCCGCGCTCTTTGCCTGGGGCACCTATCTCGGCGTCTACCACGCCGGCGTCGAATGGGGCTTCTGGCCCGGGCCGACGGCCTGCTCGGGCGCCGGCGCCGGCGGCGGCTTCACGCTCGACGACCTTGAGAATCTCAATGAAGCGCGCGTCATTCCCTGCGACGTCGTGCAGTTCCGCTTCATCGGCATTTCGCTCGCCGGCTACAATGCGCTGATCTCCGCCGCCATCGTCGTCCTGCTGCTCGTCGCGGCGGTTGACCAGTGGCGGCGGAACGCGAATGGCGTCTGAGCGTCACGGCTCGAGTTCGATGTCCCAGTAAAGGTAGTCGAGCCAGCTCTGGTGCAAATGGTTGGGCGGAAAGGCCCGGCCGTTGTTGTGCAGGTCGTACACCGTGGGCTGGTACGGACGCTGCCGCGGATGCATGCCGATTTCCCGCGGCAGTTTGTTGGCCTTTTTGAGGTTGCATGGCGCGCAGGCGGCGACGACGTTCTCCCACGTCGTGCGGCCGCCCCGGCTTCGCGGCACCACGTGATCGAATGTCAGGTCGTCCTTGCTGCCGCAATACTGACACTGGAAGCGGTCCCGCAGAAAAACGTTGAACCTTGTGAAGGCCGGGTGCCGCGCCGGCTTCACGTAGTCCTTGAGCGAAACGACGCTCGGCAGGAACATCTCGAAACTGGGGCTCTTGATGATCCGGTCGTAGCTCGAAACGACGTGCACGCGTTCGAGGAAGATCGCCTTGATGGCGTCCTGCCATGACCAGAGCGAAAGCGGATAATAGCTGAGCGGACGATAGTCGGCGTTCAGCACGAGCGCGGGACACGACTCAAGCGACACGTGCGCGGTCACGTGAGGCTCCCGGAACCGGAATCACGATCAACCATTTCGTTCATATTCTATTCCGACAGTGACGGCGCTGTGAAGCGCCCGCCTGGCCCGCGCTCAGGTGCCTGCCGCGATCCGCTCGAGCATGAAACCGGTTGCGAAATCGAGGCCATCGGGCGCGATCCCGTGCGCCATCCCTCGCGACACATGGACGCGCACGTCGAATCCTCCCGTCCTGAGCCGCTCCGCCGCATCAGCCGTCAGCCGCGGATCGACCACCTGATCGAGGTCGCCGTGGATCAGGCAGACCGGCGGTTTCACGTTGCCCAGGCCCGGCGGCGGGACCAGCGCGCCGGAAAAGGAGACGATCCCCATGACCGGAGCACCGAGCGCGAGGCCCGTGTGGAGCGCCAGCATCGCGCCCTGACTGAAGCCGGCGAGCAGTGTCTCCGCCGGCCCGAGCCCGGTCCGCGACCAGACTTCCCCCAGTTCCGCAACAACCGCCTCACGGGCGATCGGCACCCCGCGCGCGACGCTTTCGGCCATGGCGTCGAACGCTATGGGAAACCACTCGTATCCGAAGGGGTTCTGCGCGCATCGCGTCGGGGCATTCGGAGCATAGAACAGCGCCTCCGGCATCATCGCCGCCCAGTGCTGGCCGAGCCCGATGAGATCCTCGCCGTCGGCGCCGTAGCCATGGAGGATCATGACGAGCTGCCTGGGCGGGCGGCCCGAGCGCGGCGAGATTTCGGGACCTCCGCGCGTCACAGCAGCACGCCGCTGTTCATGCCGAGTGCGCGGTAGTAGCGCCAGAAGAGCAGCGCTGCCGTCGCGCGGTGCGGCGCCCAGGCGCGCGAGATCGAATCGAGAGCCCTGCTCACCGGCCTTTGCTCGAGCTTGAGCGCATGCGCCACCGCCTTCTGCAGTGCGAGATCGCCCGAAGGAAAGATGTCGGGATGGCTGGCGCAGAAGAGGAGGTAGAGCTCGGCCGTCCAGGGTCCGACCCCACGAATGGCCATGAGTTTGGCCTTGGCCTCCTCGGCCGGCAACATCTCGAGCACCCTGAAATCGAGCCGCCCCTCGAGGATCGCCTCGGCCACCGCGCGCACCGTGAGGAATTTTCCGAGCGAGAAGCCCGTCGCGCGCACCTCGGTTTCGCTGAGCTGAAGGTAGCGCACCGGCTCCAGCGCACCCTCCAGCCTTTCGAAGCGCGACCAGATGGCGCTCGCGCTCGCGACCGAGAGCTGCTGCCCGCAGATCACCTTGGCAAGCCCCGGAAAGCCCGGATCGTGCCGGCGGAGCTCGAACGGGCCCGCCGTCCTGGCGACGGCCCGAAGCCGCCGGTCGCGCCGGAGCAGCGCCTTCAAATGAAACGCGAGCGACTCGGCGGAATCGAGTTTGGCGGGGATCATGCTAGAGGGAGCGCTTCGAGGAGTCCGTCGTGCCATCTGAGCCGATATTCCGCTTCGCGCCAAGCCCGAACGGCCGGCTGCATCTCGGGCACGCCTATTCGGCGCTCTTCACCCGGCACTGGGCGAGAGCGCTCGGCGGCCGGTTTCTCCTGCGCATCGAAGATACGGACCTTTCCCGCTCCCGCCCCGAATTCGTCGAGGGCATCTTCGAAGACCTGCGCTGGCTCGGCCTGGACTGGGAGGAACCGGTCTGGCGGCAGTCGGAGCGCTTCCCGATCTACGAGGCCGCGGCGCGGAAGCTCGAGGCCATGGGGCTGCTCTATCCCTGCTTCTGCACCCGAACGGAGGTTGCAGCGGCTGCCGGGGCCACAGACCCCGACGGCGCGCCCATCTATCCCGGCACCTGCCGGCACCTGTCCGCGGCCGACGTCGCGGCCCGGCGCGCCGGCGGCGAGGCGCCGCAGACCCGGCTCAGGATGGACGAGGCGATTGCCGGTGCCGGCCCGCTGAGCTTTGCGGTCGCGATGCCGACGCCCGACCGTCCGCCGGCGCGCCGCAGGGCCGAGCCCGAGCGCTGGGGCGATGTGGTGCTGCAGCGCAAGGCGGTGCCGACGAGCTATCACCTGAGCGTCGTCCTCGACGACGCCGCGCAGGGCGTGACACACGTCACGCGCGGCCGCGACATGGAGGCCGCGACCGACCTCCACGCGCTGCTGCAGCGCCTGCTGGGCCTTCCCTCACCGGTCTACACGTTCCATGAGCTGCTCCTCGGGCCCGACGGCCGCAAGCTCTCGAAATCGAAAGGCTCGCCGACGCTCGCGAGCCTCCGCGCCGAGGGCTGGAGCGCCGGCGACGTGCGCCGCCGGCTCGGCTTCGATTAGGCCGCCTTCCGTGCCGCGCCCGAGAAATATGGCTTGACCGTCTCGGCTACGGCCTCGGCGAATGGCGTATCGAAACCGTCGCCCAGAATCCCGCGGAGCCGCGGGTCACGCAGCATCATCGGGTGCTGCCACAGGTATCCCATCCTTGCGATCTCGCGCAGCGTCGGGTTCAAGAGCCCGAGAAGCGAGAGCAGCACCCACGGAAAGCGGGCAACCCTGAGCGGCACCGGTGCCGCCGCAACGATCGCCGCCGCCATCTCCTCGGGCGGCGAGAAGTGGCCCTCGAAATGAAAATTCTCGAAGCCGCCGAGGGTATGGCGTTCGCGCGCCAGCACCTCGAAGGCGCGAGCGAGGTCCGGGAGGTAGGCCCATGCGTGGCCGACGCCCCCCGAGCCGGGCATCGCGACCTTGCCCTTGCCCGCTTCGCGCAAGATCACCTGGTCGAACCAGTCGCCGCTGCTTTCGGGGCCGTAAAAGTCGCCCGCGCGCAGGACGATCACCTGCATGTCGCCGCGCCGCGCGGCCGCTTCCAGCAGCTGTTCGACGCGCACCCGCACGGCCCCGCGCGGTGTTTCCGGGTTCTGCGGCAGCCCCGGCGTCACGACCCTGTCGCTCGCCGCGTAATTGTAGACGTTGCCGGGAAAGAGCATCGTCCGGCCCGTCCCCATCGCCTCGATCACGCGCCCGTAGAGCGCCTCCATGCGGCCATCGAACCAGTCGGGATAGGGCAGGTTCAGCGCATTGACGACGACCTCGCTGTCGCCGATCGCGCGGCGCATGTCCTCGACGCTCCCCGCGTCGCCGGCGACAAATCGCACACCCTCGACCGGATACCGGTTGCTCCGCCCGAAGCCCCGGACCTCCCAGCCGGCGGCGACGAACGCCTTGGCGGCGTGGTGGCCGACGTGGCCGTTGATGCCGAGGATCGTGACTCTACCGATAGCCATTTCGCGTCTCCTTAGTTCCATCGACGTACTTTCGGATAGACGCGGGCGAACATCCATTGACTAAATGTGCCGTGTCGCCATACAGAAATGTATATCTCGAAGAGGGGGAATTGGCGACCGAGCCTGACTGGACCCTTTGGCGCAGCTTCGCGGCGGTGATCGAGACGGGCTCGCTTTCGGGCGCAGCACGCAAGCTCGGTCTGACGCAGCCGACGCTCGGCCGGCACGTCGAGGCGCTCGAGGAGGCGGTTGGCAATCGTCTGTTCGAGCGGACCCAGCAGGGCCTGACGCCCAACGATATGGCGCTGAGGCTCTACGAACCCGCGTCGAAAGCGCAGCGCGCGCTGGCGGAAGCCTCGATGCTCGCCGAAGGCTCGAGCGCCGCGCTCGAAGGCACGGTCCGCATCACCTCGAGCACCGTCACCTCCCATTACATCCTGCCGCCGCTGCTCGCGGACCTGAGACAGCAGTTCCCGCAGATCGCGATCGAGCTCGTGCCCTCGGACTCGGTCGAGAATCTGCTGCTCCGCGAGGCCGACGTCGCGGTGCGCATGTTCCGGCCGACGCAGCTGGAGCTCGTGACGCGCAAGCTGGGCGACTCCCCGATCGTCGCCTGCGCCCACGAAAGCTACCTGGCGCGGCGCGACGTTCCGCACGAACCGGCCGATCTCTTCGGCCATGACCTTATCGGTTTCGACCGCTCCGACCTGCTGATCACTGCAGCCCGCTCCATGGGCTTCGCCCTCGGCCGCGAGAACTTCGTTCTGCGAACCGACAGCCAGACCGCCGGCTGGGAAATGATGAAGGCCGGTCTTGGCATCGGCTTCGCGCAGGAGCTGCTGGTGCGAACGACACCGGGCATGGTCCCGCTGCTGCCGATGCTGAAGCCGCCGCCGCTGGAAGTCTGGCTCACGACGCACCGGGAACTCTTCACCAGCCGCCGCATTCGTGCCATCTATGACCGCCTCGGCGCGACTCTTGCGCGGGTCCTCGCTCCGCCCGGCCGCGCGTCATAGAAGGCCCCCTCATGAACGCCAGCATCACCACCATCGTGAGCATCGTCGCCCTCGCGGTGGTCGCGGCGATCCTGTTCATGGGCCTTTGGACCATGTTCCGCGGCGGCGAGGGCAGCGCCAACCGCAGCCAGATGCTGATGCGTGCCCGCGTCATCGCACAGGCGGTGGCAATACTCGTCATTCTCGGGGCGCTGTTCCTGTTCGGCCGCGGCACGCCGCCCGCCTGAGTGCCCGCAAACGGCGGAGGGCCGGGCGATAATTCCGCCGGAGGCGCATGCGCGACCGGTCGCTGTCACGGACCTCGCCGAGGCGCCGTCGCCGCCGTAGCGAGTCGGCAAAACGCATGCTACCAACGCAGTCAAAAGAGGTAGCATGGTCAAGCTCAACAAGATTTATACGAGGACCGGCGACGACGGCACAACCGGCCTCGTGCGCGGTCCGCGGCGGCTGAAATACGATCTTCGCGTCGCCTCGTTCGGCACCGTCGACGAGGCCAATTCGCTGATCGGACTGGCCCGCGTCCACACCAGCTCGATGCCCAAGATCGACCGTCTCCTGGCGCGCGTACAGAACGACCTCTTCGATCTCGGTTCCGATCTCGCAACGCCGGGACGCGATCTCGAAGGAACGGACCCGCCGCTTCGCCTGACCGCGGCGCAGACGGAATGGATCGAAGCGCAGATCGACCAGTACAACGAGGGCCTGCGCCCGCTGACGAGCTTCGTGCTTCCCGGCGGAACGCCGCTTGCCGCAACGCTTCACGTCGCCCGCACGGTGGTTCGCCGCGCCGAGCGGCTGGTCGTCGAACTGATCGCGCGGGAACCCGACGTCAACGCGGCGACGATGATCTACCTCAACCGACTCTCGGACCTGCTCTTCGTCATGGCGCGCGTCGCCAACAACAACGGCGCTTCGGACGTGCTCTGGACGCCGGGCAAGTTCGGCGGCGAGCGCCCGCTACCGCCGCCGTCCCAGACGCCGCAGCGCGAATAGATGTTCCTGCCGCTGCACGACCAGAACCCGATCCGCCACGTCACGTTCCCCTACGTCGTCTACGGGCTGATCGGGCTGAACGTCGTCGTATTCCTCGTGCAGCTCGGGCGATCCGACGGCTTCGACTGGTTCGCCGTCGAATACGGCATGGTGCCGCTCGTCGTGCGCAACGTGGTCGAGCAGCCCGTGGCATGGCTGCCCGACTGGGCCAATCTTTTCACCTACGCCTTCCTCCACGCCGACTGGCTGCACCTGCTCTCCAACATGCTGTTCCTCTGGATCTTCGGCGACAACATCGAGGATGCGATGGGTCACGTGAAGTTCCTCGCCTTCTACCTGCTTTGCGCCGTACTGGCCGGCCTCACCCACATCGCCTTCAACTTCAACGGCAACGGCCCGCTGATCGGCGCCTCCGGCGCCGTGGCGGGCGTCATGGGGGCCTATATCCTGCTCTACCCGCACGCCAAGGTCTTCGTGCTCTTCCGCATCGTGATCCCGATCCCCCTGCCCATTCCGGCGCTCTGGATGCTGGGCGTCTGGATCGCGACGCAGGTGTTCTACGTCGTCATCGGATCGGAGGAGCCCGTCGCCTGGTGGGCCCATCTGGGCGGCGTTGCCGCGGGCGCCCTGCTCGCCGTGCCCTTCAAGCGCCGCGAGGTGCCGCTCTTTGGCGGCCGCTAGGAAAGTGGCCGCAAATTCGCCACGTTGGATCGAGGTTTCGTTTACCCCTCGGCCCTAACCTGAGCGGATGGGCAACGATCTTTCTGCCGTATTGGCCGCCGCGCGCACCGCTGCAACGCAGCAGTCGATGCAGCTTGCCATGGTCAAGAAGGCGCACGAGATGCAGATGGCACTCGCGCAGATGGTCGATCAGGTGGCCCGCGCGGCCCCGCCGCCGGGCCAGGGAACCGTCGTCGACAAGCTCGCCTAGGAGACGCCGGTGAACGCCGATCTGTCGATCCACCGCATGGCCTTCCGCGAAGCCGAAACGCTCGGCCTTGCCCAGGCGCTGGTCGCGAAGAAACGGCAGGAGCTGGAGCTTCGCGTGCTCCGCGAGCGCGTGCTGCAGGGTACCTCCCCCACCGGCGCGAGCATCGACAGCGCATTGCGCCGCATGGAGGATGAGAGCGCGCAGAGTCAGACCGGCGACGGCGCCGGTCTGCGCATCGACAAGATCGCCTGAAACGCGCCTAGCTCGCGAGCAGCGCCTCGACGACGCGCTCGCCGTCCGGCGTATCCCACTCGGCGGGGCCCTGGAGCACGCCGAGCTCGCATCCTTCTTCATCGAGCAGCAGCGTCGCCGGCAGACCGATCGCGACAGCCTCGCGCTTCAGCCGCTCGAAGGCAGCGAAGGTAGAATCCGCATAAAGCGGCAGGTCGGGGAAATCGCCCTCGGCGAGAAAGGCCCTCGCCTTGTCGAGCCCGCCTGCGCCGATGTCGAGATTGATCGGCAGCACCATGAAGCCGTCGGAATTGTACTTCGCGGCGAGCGCCTGCAGCGCCGGCATTTCCGCCCGGCACGGCACGCACCACGAGGCCCAGAAGTTGACGAGGAGCTTCTTGCCCGCGAAATCGGCGATCGATGCTTTCCCACCCGCCGCGTCGGTGAAGCTCATATCCGCATAGCCGCGACCCTTGCCGGTGCCGTTGAGCGCCGCGAGCTGGCCGACGGCCGCTGCATCGATCTTTCCGGCGGCGTCGGACTGCACTGCGCACTGGGCCGCCTGAGGGCCCGTGGCATTGCCAATCCAAAGGGTTAGGGCTAGAGCTACCGCCGCACCGAGAAGGGCGATGACGAGTATCCGGCGCGGCGCGCGGCGCGGCGACTGTGCTGGCCTGTCATCGGTCATTTGGTCCCCGAGAGGTTTGGATGAGCAATCGCATGTGGGGCGGACGCTTTGCCGCCGGTCCCGACGCCATCATGGAGGAGATCAACGCCTCGATCGGCTTCGATCACCGCCTCTATCGGCAGGACATCGCGGGGTCAATCGCCCATGCCCGGATGCTCGCCGCGACCGGCATCCTCACCGAGGCCGACCGCGACGCCATCGTCGAGGGGCTACACAAGATCGAGGCCGAGATCGACTCGCAATCGTTCACATTCTCGCGGGCGCTCGAAGACATCCATATGAACATCGAAAGCCGGTTGCGCGAGCTGATCGGCGACGCCGCCGGACGATTGCACACGGCCCGCTCGCGCAACGATCAGGTCGCGACCGATTTCCGGCTCTACGTCCGCGATTCGATCGATACGCTACTCGCGCAGATAAAGGCGCTGCAGATCGCGCTCGTCGAGCGCGCCGGGGCCGAAGCCGAAACCATCATGCCCGGCTTCACGCACCTGCAGAGCGCCCAGCCCGTGACCTTCGGGCATCACCTCATGGCCTATGTCGAAATGCTGGGGCGGGATGCCGGCCGGCTCGCCGACGCGCGCCGCCGGCTCAACGAGAGCCCGCTGGGCGCCGCCGCGCTCGCCGGCACCAGCTTTCCGATCGACAGATCCATGACGGCCGAAGCCCTGGGCTTCGACCGGCCCATGGCCAATTCGCTCGACGCCGTCTCAGACCGCGACTTCATCC
>CAYRNE010000027.1:0-12924 GCA_964425245.1 uncultured Devosia sp. | reverse complement strand
GCGTTGACGAGGCCCTTGCCGAGAATCGAGACCAGCACGAGCGCCAGCAGCAGCGAGGGGAAGGCGAGGATGATATCCATCACCCGCATGATCGCGGCGTCGACCCAGCCGCGGAAATAGCCGGCGATGACGCCCAGCGTTACGCCGGACACCATGGCGATGGTGACGACGACGAGCCCGATCGCCAGCGAGAACCGTGCGCCATGCATCAACCGGGAGAGGATGTCGCGGCCGACCTCGTCGGTGCCGAGGACGAACTGCGGCAGGCCCCCCTCCTGCCATGATGGCGGGGTGAGAATATGGTCGGCGTAGACGTGCAGCGGATCGTGCGGGGCGATCAGCGGCGCGATCAGCGCAATGATGATCGTCGCGATGAACACGCCGAGCCCGACGACCGCGCCCTTGTTGATCGAGAAGTAGTACCAGAACTCGCGCAGGGCGGCCCAGGTGGCGTTCTCCTGTTTGCGGGGTAACGTGATCTCGGCCATCAACTCACCCGAATGCGCGGATTGATCAGCGCGTAGAGGACGTCGACGACGAGGTTCACGACCATAACGATGATGGCGATGATCAGAAGACCTCCCTGAACGGCCGCATAGTCGCGGCGGCTGATCGCATCGACCATCCATTTGCCCACACCGGGCCAGGAAAAAATCGTCTCGGTGAGGATGGCGCCGGCCATCAGGAGGCCGATCTGGAGGCCGATGGTCGTTACGACCGGAATGAGCGCGTTGCGGAAGGCGTGGAGGCCGACGACCCGGCGCGGCGACAGGCCCTTTGAGCGGGCGGTCCGCACGTAATCCTCGCCCAGGACTTCCAGCATGGCCGATCGCGTCTGGCGCGCGATGATCGCGAGCGGAATTGTCCCGAGGACGATCGAGGGCAGGATGAGGTGGCGGAGCGCCGAGACGAAGGCGCTCCAGTTGCCATAGAGCAGGCTGTCGATCGTCATGAAGCCGGTGATCGGCTTGAAAAAGAAGGTGAGGGCGATGCGGCCCGAAACCGGGGTCCAGCCAAGGATGCCGGAGAACAGCACGATGAGCAGCAGCCCCCACCAGAAGATGGGCATGGAATAACCGACAAGCGCGCCGCCCATCGTGAGCTGGTCGAACCACGAGCCGCGCCGGATGGCGGCGAAGATGCCGGCCGGAATGCCGATGAGAATGGCAAAGACCATGGCGAAGAGCGCCAGCTCCACCGTGGCCGGAAACAGCGCGAGGAACTGGTCGAGCACCGCGGTCTTGGTCTTGATCGAGATGCCGAAATCGCCCTGCAGCGCGCTCAGCACGTAGTCGAGATACTGTTCCCAGAGCGGCCGGTTGAAGCCGAACTGCTCGGAGAGCTGCGCATGGCGCTCGGCGCTCATCACCCGCTCGCCGGCGAGCAGCGCTACGGGGTCGCTACCAAGCAGGCGCACGAGGCCAAAGGACACGATCGTTATGCCGATGAAGGTCGGCACGATCAGCGCTAGCCTGTGCAGGATGAACCTGAGCATGCTGCTCCTCAGGCAGAAAGGCGGCGCAGGTTGCCCCACGCCGCCTCAGGTCGCTTGTCGATTACTCGGCGATGTCGACGCCGTCGAAACGATGGATGCCGAGCGGGTCCATGACGAAGCCCGTGACTTCCTTACGCATCGGCATGAAGACCTTGGAGTGCGCGATGGTCGCCCACGGCGCCTGCTCCTTGAAGATCACCTGTGCCTGCTCGTAAAGCGCGGTGCGCTCGGCCTGGTCGGCGGTCACGCGGGCGTCCTGGATGAGCTTCTCGAAATCCTCGTTGCACCACTGGGCGCGATTGTTGCCGCCGACGGCATCGCAGCCGAGCAGCACGCCGAGGAAGTTGTCCGGATCGCCGTTGTCGCCGGTCCAGCCGAGCAGCACAGCGCCGTCACGGTCGACCGCGGACGACTGGGCGAGGTACTCGGCCCATTCCATGGTGACGATCTCGACATCGACCCCGACATTGGCGAAGTCGGCCTGGATCATCTCGGCCATGCGCTGCGCGTTCGGGTTGTACGGACGCTGCACGGGCATGGCCCAGACCTTCATCGAAAGGTCGGTCACGCCGGCGTCTGCCAGCATCTGCTTGGCCGCTTCCGGATCGTAGGGATCGTCCTGGACCGCGTCGTTGTAGGACCACATGGTCGGCGGAATCGGGTTCTTCGCCGCCGCGCCAGCGCCCTGATAGACCGCTTCGAGGATGGCGTCCTTGTTGATCGCCATGTTCAGGGCCTTGCGGACCTCGGGCTTGTCGAAGGGCGCCATCTGGGTGTTGTAGGCGAGATAGCCGACGTTGAGACCTTCCTGCTCCTCGACCACGAGGTTCGGATCGGCCTGCAGATCAGCAATGTCGGCCGGGTTCGGATACGGCATGATGTGGCATTCGCCGGCCTTCAGCTTCTGCGCGCGGACGGCCGCATCGGTGGTGATGGCGAAGATCAGGTCGTCGATCTTCTCCTTGCCCCGCCAGAAGTCGGGATGAGCGGCAAAGCGGATCACTGCATCCTGCTGATAGTCGACGAACTGGAAGGGACCGGTGCCGATCGGCTGCTGGTTGAGCAGTTCGGGGGTACCGGCGGCCAGCAGCTGGTCGGCATATTCCTTGGAGATGATCGAGGCGAAATCCATACCGAGGTCGGCGAGGAAAGCGGCATCGGGACGGTTCAGCGTGAACTTCACGGTCAGGTCGTCAACCTTCTCTACCGACTTGAGCAGGTCAGGGAAGGACATGCCGTTGAAGTATTCGTAGGAGATGCCTTCGGCATAGGCGTAGTACGGATTGTCCGACTTCCACTGGCGCTCGAAGGAGAAGACGACGTCGTCCGCGTTCAGATCGCGGCTCGGCGTGAAGTAGCTCGTGGTGTGGAACTTGACGCCGGGGCGCAGGTGGAAGGTGTATTCGAGAGCGTCGTCCGAAACCTCCCAGCTCTCGGCGAGGCCGGGCTCGAGCGAGGTCTTGCCGTGCTCGAATTCCACGAGGCGGTTGTAGACGGTGCGCGAGGACGCATCGAAGGTCGTGCCCGCGGTGTAGGGCGCCGGGTCGAAGCCTTCCGGCGAGCCTTCGGAGCAGTAGACGAGCGTCTTGGCATAGGCGCTGCCGGCCATGACCGCGACGAGCGCGGTGGCGGCCATAAGCGTGTGCATCAATTTCATGATGTCATCTCCCTGGAATTGTACTTCCGGCCTGCGGCCGGAAGCTTGGGAGGCAGGAAAGCGTTTTTTCCGGTTTTGTGCAACGACAACAGAGATTGCCGCGCTTTCGCCCGATCCTGGATTTGCATTCCCACCTGCGGCCCGGCCAATCGCAGATTTTGACCAACCGGTCAATCCATTGACGCGTCCGGCATGGCGCGGACGAGGCCGCACCGGCCACGCAATCGCCGGTATTCCGCCCGCAGTTCGCAGGACATTGACCGGGCGAAGCGGCCGCGGCACTCAGGTCCGATGACAACCCGATCGATAGCCACCGTGACACTTGTCGTCCGCGACTACGACGAAGCGCTCACGTTCTTTTGCGGCGTTCTCGGCTTCACGAAACTCGTCGACCGGGATCTCGGCGGCGGGAAACGCTGGGTAACTGTCGGTTGCGGCAATGGCGCCGCACTGCTGCTCGCAAAGGCCGGCGACGAGGCGCAAGCGCAACGGATCGGAGACCAGACCGGGGGACGCGTCGGCTTCTTCCTCGAGACCGACGATTTCGAGCGTGACCACGCGGCCTTTCTTGCCGCAGGCGTACGTTTCCTCGAGAGCCCGCGCGAGGAGAGCTACGGCAGGGTCGCGGTATTCAGCGACCTCTACGGCAACCGGTGGGACCTGATCGAGCCGAAAGGATAAGGGCGGCCGGTTTGGCATTGGAGCGCAAAGCACATTAGGCTCCGGGAAACACACGAGAAACGCATCGGAGCACCAATGACCAGACGCCGGCTGGGCCGCACGGACCTCGAAATCGACCCCATCGTCCTCGGGACGAACGTTATTGGCGGCACGCTCGACGAGGCGCGGTCGTTCGAAGTTCTCGACGCCTTCATCGGCGAGGGGTTCACCGCGATCGACACCGCGGACGTTTACGCCAGGGGCAATTCCGAGACGATCATCGGCAAATGGATGAAGGCGCGCGGCAACCGCGGCCGCGTGCTGATCTTCACCAAGGTCGGCGCGGCCAACCGGGAGGGCAAGCGCGATCTCAGCGCGCGCTGGATCGAGGAGGCCGTGGAAGACTCGCTGCGGCGGCTGCAGACCGACTACATCGATCTCTACCAGAGCCATCGCTTCAATACCGAGACGCCGCTCGAAGAGACCCTCGGGGCGTATGACCGGCTCGTGAGGGCCGGCAAAGTGCGGTACATCGGCGCCTCGAACTTCGATCTTGCCCAGCTGGAGGCATCGCTGGCCGTTTCCACAAGCAACGGTTTCCCGCGCTACGAGACGCTGCAGAACAACTACAATCTCTACCACCGCGAGAGCTTCGAAGGCCCGGTGCAGGACTTCTGCGTTCGCGAGCAGGTCTCCGGCATCCACTATTTCGGGCTCGCGCGGGGGTTCCTCACGGGCAAATACCGAAATCCCGAGGACGCCGGAAAAAGCCCGCGCGGCCCCGGCGTCGTCGAGACGTTCTTCAATGAGAAGGGCTTCCGCATCCTCGCCGCACTGGATGCCGTTGCGGCGCGGACGGGCGCGGCGTTGAGCGAGATCGCGCTGGCCTGGCTTGCTGCGCAACCCGGTACGGCCGCGCCGATCGCCTCGGCGACGTCGGCGGAGCAGGTCGCTTCGCTTGCGCGGGGCGCCCGCCTGACGCTCAGCGAAGCCGATCTCGGCGCATTGACCGAGGCGGGAAGGTGAAACGGGCCCTGCCCCTGCTGCTGGTGCTGGCACAGCCGGCGGCCGCGGCGGCGCAGGAGGCGGGCTGGCATTATTCGCCTTACGCCGGTGAAGGCGACCGCGCCGCCATGGGATGCGCCAGCGGCTCGACGCCGGAACAGCATAGCTGCCTCGTCGTCCGGTGCGAGGACGACTTCAGCATTGCGCTCCATATCGAGACGAGCCGGGAGGGGGGCGACGCCGGCTCCTGGCTGCTTTCGATCGATGATGCGAGCATGCAGGTGAGCGCAGAGTCGGTCGATGGTTCCCCCTACGGCGCGCGGGTGCGGGGAGCCGAGCCACGCGCCCTCGATCTCGTCGAGATGCTGAAGCACGGCTCCGTCGCCTATCTCGAACCGGCCGCGGGCCCGCCGGTGGTGAGTGCCGCGATCCCGCTGAACGGTTCGCTCTACACGATCAACCAGGCGCTCTACTTCTGCGCCCCGCGCGTGTCGCCCGATCCGGAGGCGGAAACACCGGCGGGTTAGTTCTCGAAGGTCGCGTTGCGCACGAGGAAGCGTGTGCCGAAGGTGAGCGGCACGCCTTCACCCTCCGTTCCCGTGCCCGCCGGAACGGCATGAATATGCAGATGCGGCTCGGTCGTATTGCCGGAATTGCCGACCTCGCCCAGACGCCGGCCGACTTCGACAGTGTCACCCGCGGCGACAGTGACCGTGCCGGGGCGCATATGCGCCAGCGTCAGGTCGACGCCCTCGCAGGAGATGACGACATGATTGCCCGCCGGCTGCGCGGCATTGGTCTCGCCGATTGCCATTTCCGGACTGTCGTTCACCGCTTCGACGACCGTCCCTGCGCAGGGAGCGATGACCGGCGTGCCGTAGATGACGTAGTCCTCGAGGTTCTCGGGCTCGATTCCGGCCGCCCGGCGGCCGAAGCCGTCGAGCGCGAGGATATCGAGCGCGAAGCGCTGCGGCGCGTAGGCATTGTGGTAGTTGAGGATGGGGTTGTTGCCGCCCTGCCCCACGACGAACCGGCCGCCGGCCAGTGGCGGGAAGAGATCGACGGCAGGTCCGTGCAGGAAGCCTGTCAGGGCGTAAGCCAGCAGACCAACGCCGATCACCGGATCGAGCGCGGCCCAAAGCACGTCCCGGCGGCGCTCGGTTTCGATCCAGCGGCGGCCACGCATTCGCAAGACGGCGATCAGGCCTGCAAGCACAACAAGGCCCCACCACAGATAGACGAGGTAGGTCGAGAGCAGGTCCCACCGGAAGGCGAGGGTTAGAAACCCCATGACTCCGAAGGCGGCGACAAGCTTCATCGCGGCGACGAGACGGCCGGCGTGGCGGGCGCTCCAGGCGAGATAGACAGCATAGATCGGCAGCAGGATGCCGATGACGACGGCGATCACCACGAGCATGGCCGTTCTCCGCTGCGGTCCGGACTGACGGGGCCGGCGCGAAGGATGCGCTAGGCTACGAGATGGCCACCGTCAACCGGCAGCACCACGCCGGTGACGAAGCTCGCAAGCGGCGAGCACAGGAACAGCGCAGGACCGACGAGGTCCTCCGGCTTTCCCCACCGCTTCATGGGCGTGCGGGCCATGAGCTCCGCATTGCGAACCGGATCGGCGCGGGGCACGGCCGTCATGGCGGTTTCGATCCAGCCCGGCGCGAGCGCATTGACGCGGATGCCGTCGCCCGCGAAAGCGATCGCGAGCGACTTCGTCAATTGCGCAACGCCGCCCTTGCTGGCCGCATAGGCTGGTGCGTGCCCGGCGCCGAAGAAGGCGAACATCGACGCGATATTGAGTATCGCACCGCCGTTGGCGAGCGCCGCGCGGCAGGCCGCGGACATGCGCATGACGCCGGTCAGGTTGATGTCGACGACCGACTCGAAGACCTCGGGCTGGAACTCGTCGGCCCGCCGGTTGACCCCGGCGCAGTTGACCAGCACATCGAGCTTCGGGAAGCGCGCGGCCAGGGCCGCGACATGCGCGTTTTGCCGGACATCCAGTGGCTCGAAGGTCATCGCCGGCTGAACCGATCGCGCCGCAGCCGCCTCGGCTTCGGTCGACCCCGTCGCGAGCACGTTTGCGCCCGCGTCGGCAAAGCCGCGGGCAAGCCCAAGCCCGATGCCGGAGGTCCCGCCGACGACGAGTACGGACTTTCCGGTGAAATCGATGGCAACGGTCACCGGATGAACTGGTCCACGTAGCCGGCGCCCAGACCCACGGCCTCGTAATGGCGCCTGCACATGTCGATCTTGGTGAACACGTCCTCGATGCCGATCTGGCGGTTGTCGGCGTCGAGATAGATCATGCAGCCCGAGATGTTGAAGAAGGTGATCATCTCCTCGCAGTCTTCGGGCACGGTCAGCGTGTGGATCTCGCCCGGCGGCTCGAAAACGTAGGAACCGGTTTCAGCAACCCAGTCGTGCTCCAGGTAGTGCCAGCGGCCCTTGATAACGTAGCCGTGGACGGGCGCCGGATGAAGATGTTTCGTCAGCACGCCGGCCTTCCTGACCCGCAGGAGGTTGCACCATTGTCCCTGCACGGTATTGAGCAGCAGCGGCCGGAACCACACGTCCTTCATCTGCGGAACCCAGACGCGCTCGTCGTCCGGGAGCACCGGAACGGCGATTTCCGGAACCGCATTGGGGTGCGTCGAGCCCTTCATGTTATCGTACATGACTTTTATACTCCCACGCCGCCGACCGGCTCGGCCCGGCCGAGACGATGCCGATGCGTCCGTACATGACCTCAACCTACCAGTCGAATGCCTCGACGTTTTCGCGCGCGCCGAGCAGGAAGGCATCGGCTATGAGCAGGAGCGGCGAACCGTCCATCTCAGACTTACCCTGCCTGAGAAGTTTGGCGAAGCGATCGTAAATCTGCTCGTACTCGGTCGATGGTTCCGCCACTTCCTTCCTGCCGTTGACGCGCAGGATCGTGCCGCCCTTCTCGAGCTTCAGCTTCGTGCCGGCTTCCGTTTCGACGGCGATCGTCCAGATTTCGCCCGATTCCTCGAGCCAGTTGAATCCGGCGCTCATCCGCGGCCGGCTGGGTGCATTGGACTTGAACACGATCTCCACGTCGACCGGCGTCTGGCGGTTGGACGGAAACCTGAGCTTCGCGCTTTCGACGAAGACCGGGAACGGCATGATCCCGGTGAAGATCGACATGGCGTTGATGCCGGGGTCGCAAACCCCGAAGCCGCCGGGCTCCCACACCCATTCCTGGCCCGGATGCCATTTGCGCACGCTCTCCCGCCAGTCGATGCGAACCGACTTCACGCCTTCCTTCTTGAGAAGCTTCTTCGCCTCGCCGACCGCGCGGTTGTAACGGGAATGCCAGGTCTGGAAGAGAACGCGGCGCTTCTTCTCGCCATAGGCAACGAGATCATTCCATTCGGTGACGGTCGGCGTCGGCGGCTTCTCGAGCAGGACGTCCTTGCCGGCGTCGATCGCCTCGCGGACATAGGCATGACGCACGCCGGGAGGCGTGCAGATGGCGACGAGCCCAACGTCGGGCATCGCCTTGTAGAGTTCGGCAGGCGTGCGGAAGACCGGCACGTCGCGATGGCCGATGCCGCGCGTCGACACGCAGGCGGCGAGTTCGAAATGCCGGCTCCTGTCGATGACGGGCAGGTGCTGGTCCTGCGAAATCTTGCCGATGCCGATGACGGCGATCCTGCGTTTGGCCATGCTGACGCTCTCCCTCAGATCGGGCGGCATAGAACAGGCTCAGGGGCGACTTGTGAAGGCGATCCGCCGGGAAATCGCCGGGAAAAACGATGCGGCGGCGCTAGCGGACCAGGATGGCGCGGAAGTCGTTGACGTTGGTCCCCGTCGGGCCGGTCGTCACCAGCCCGCCGACGGCCCGGAACGCTGTGTAGGCGTCGTTGTCGGCCAGTGCCGCGAGCGGGTCGATGCCGGCCGTGCGCATCCTCGCGGCCGTCGCACCGTCGGCGAAGGCACCGGCATTGTCTCCGGCGCCGTCGATGCCGTCGGTATCGGCCGCGAGCGCGGCGATGCCCGGCACGCCGTCGATTGCGATGGCGAAGGCGAGGAGAAATTCGGCATTGCGGCCGCCGCGACCTTGCCCCCGCACCGTGACGGTCGTCTCGCCGCCCGAAAGCAGCAGCGCCGGCTTTCCGAAGGGGCGGCCGCGGGTCGCGATTTCCCGGGCCAGCGCCGCGTGCACGGCGCCCACGTCCCTCGCCTCGCCTTCGATGGCATCGGAGAGAATGTGGGCCGCAATGCCCCGGCGCGCCGCGCTGCCGGCCACGGCTTCGAGAGACAGTGCGGCGGAGGCGATGATCTTCACCGTGTTGCGCTCGAAGCGCGAATCGTCGGGCCGGGGCGAGGGCTCCGCGTCGGTCGAGAGGAAATCGTGCGCCGCCTGCGGCAGCTCCAGGCGGTAGAGCGAGACGAGCCGGCGGACCTCGCTGCGGCTCGACCGCATCGGAATCGTCGGCCCTGACGCGACGAGCGCCGGATCGTCGCCCGGCACGTCGGAGACCACGAGGGTCGCAACGCGGGCGGGATGGGCGAGGGCCGCAAGCCGCCCGCCTTTCACCGCCGAGAGCTCGTTGCGAATGAGGTTCATCACCCCGATCGGCGCGCCTGATTTCAACAGAACGTGATTGAGCGCCTGCTCGTCCTCGAGGCTGAGCCCCGGCGCCGGATGGGGCAACAGCGCCGAGCCGCCGCCCGAGATCAGCGCGACAACAAGGTCGTCGCGGCTCAGCCCCGAGACCTTTTCCATGATCCGGCGCGCCGCAAGGTAGCCGGCAGCATCGGGGATCGGGTGTGCGGCCTCGGCGATCTCGATACGCTCGCAGTCCGTTGCGTAGCCATAGCGGGTCACGACGAGGCCATTGAGCGGCCCGTCCCAGGCCTGCTCGAAGGCGCGTGCCATTTGCGAGGAGGCCTTTCCCGCACCGACGACGATGGTTCTGCCCGCCGGCCTCGGCGGCAGGTTGGCGCGAACCGCGGCTTCCGGCTGTGCGGCCGCTACGGCCGTGCGGAAGAAATCCTCGAGCGTTTCGCGATCCATGGAGGGATCATCCGGGTGAGCGCCGGCATCATGGATAAGCATTACGGCATTGGCAACCGCGCCATGAACGGCGGCTAAACACCCGACTCACGGGCCATTCAAGGCCGTTGCGCTAGAACGCGGCCAATGACGGATCACCAGGTCCGGGCGGACCGGTGGAAACGGATGGCACCCCGCGGCGCGTGCAGGAGACCGGAAATGAGCACGAGAGCACGAGCAGCCGCCGTTGCACTGGCCCTGCTGCTTGTCCCCAATGTGGCCCTCGCCGACAACGCCCGTACAAGCTGCGGGGAGTTTTCCATGCAGCAGGACGACGAGTGCAACGGCAAGCGCGAAAAGCCGAAGTTCCAGACCAAGTTCTTCAGCGAATAGAGAACGCGCGCCGAGCGAGCCTCCGGCGGCCGGACGCCCCCGGCATTCGCTGCAATTTCCTTCGGACAGGACGCGACTTTCGCGCCGGTCGGCCGTTTCCTTCCCGTGGCGATAGTTCCCGACGAGGGTTGCGAAGCATGCGCATGGCCGGGCTCGACGAGCGAAAGCAGATGATCCTCAATGCACTCAAGGCCGAGATTGCCCGCCAGGAGAGCGCCGGCGCGCCCCCTCTGGACCTCGTTGCGCTTGCCGTTGCGGTCGACAGCGCCCTCGGCGGAGACGGCGTCATGCCCGGCGAAGACTACGACGACGGACGTGAGCCCGAGGAACTGAACGCGGCCAATGACGGTTAGAGGCAGACTCGGCAGACCGCTCAGGCTAGAATGCGGCGCCGGTGCCCCGAGGGAGATTTCGAAATGAACAGAAATACCTGGTACCTCATCATTGCCGCCGTCGTTGTCATCATCATCGTCATCGTGGCCATGATGATGATGCAGCCACAGCCCACCAATACGACCACGAACGAAACCCCGGCGACCGAAACCCCGGCCACCGAGACTCCGGCTACCGAGGCCCCGGCTACCGAAACCCCGGCCACCGAAACCCCGGCCACCGAAACCCCGGCTACCGAGACCCCGGCGACCGAGACGCCAGCGAACTGACGGCCGAACCCCGAACGGGATCGCGGCGCGCCGGCCTTGACGGCGCACCGGTGGGATTTCTACTGGCATCGCCTCGCCGGCGGCCCGGCTATGCGTCCCGGGCGAGCGAGCTTCGGCTCCCCCCGGGGCAGCGCTTCGCCCGCGCCGAACTATGGATAACGTGCCGGGGAAAGCCCGTTGCCTTCTCGTATCATCGGCGTCATCCACATCGGCCGAACCATCGCACGGGTGGCTCTCGTCGACCTTGACGAGGACGCCGAACTCGAAGCGCGCAAGGCGAGGCTGCCGACAATCACCGACGGCCCCTACCCGCATTACGATACCGGGGGCATCTGGGCGTTCGTCACCGACTCGATCGCCGATCTGAACCGCATCCGGCCGTTCGAGGCGCTCAGCATCACCGCACATGGCGCGACGGCAGCCCTGCTGGACGAGGCGGGCGGGCTCGCCCTTCCCGTCCTCGAAACGGATTACGCCGGTCCCGACGTGCTCTCTGCCGAATACGGCCGCTTGCGCCCCGATTTCCCCGAGACCTTTTCGCCGCGCCTTGCGGCGGGCCACAACCTCGGCGCGCAGCTCTTCTGGCAATCCCGCACCTTCGCCCGGGAATTCGGCAGGACCCGCTCGATCCTTCCCTATGCACAGTACTGGGGCTACCGGCTGACGGGCGTCACTGCGGCCGAGATCACCTCGCTCGGCTGCCACACGGACCTGTGGAACCTCGAGACCGATCTCTATTCGTCGCTGGTCGTCGGGCAGGGCTGGCTCGACAAGATGCCGGAGGTGCGGCCTGCATCGGACGTGATCGGCATCGTGACGCCGGAGCTCTGTCTCAGGCTGGGGCTCAGGCCACGCGTTCCCGTCCATGTCGGCATCGAGGAAACGAATGCCGCCCTGCTGCCGCACCTTCTGGAACACAAGCCGCCCTTCGCCATCGTCTCCACCGGGCCGGAGGTCCGCGTCCATGCGCCAGGAGGCAACCTTGCGACGCTGGACCCGGGCCGCGGCTGCCTCGCCCTGCTCGATGCCTTCGGGCATCCGCTGCCGAGCGCCCGCTTCCCGGGCGGCCTCGAGTTCGTCCGCCTCGTCGGCGAGGAGCCTCCGGCGCATGTGGGCGAGGCGGCGGTTGCCCGCGTTCTCGATGAGGCCATCATGTTGCTGCCGTCGGTAACCGAGGGCGCGGGACCATTCCCGCGCAGCCGGGCGCACTGGACGCATCCCGAGCATACGCTCGACAGGGAAGCACGCTTCGTCGCGGTATCGTTCTATCTCGCGCTGATGACTGCCGAATGTCTCGAACTGACCGGGGCGGAAGGGAACACCGTGGTCGAAGGGCCGTTCGCGACGAACCGGCTGTTCCTCGAAATGCTGATCGCGGCGACCGGCCGGCCGGTCGAACCGGCGGGCGGCGCCCATAGCGGCGCGACGCGGGGCGCGGCGATTCTCGCCCGCATGCAACCGCGCCCGGCGAGCAACGCCGTACGGGCGCCGATCCAGGGCTCGCCGATCATGAGCAGCTATGCCGGGCGATGGCGCGCCGCCGCCCGGGGCTGACGCATTACTCGGCCGGCTGCCGCGCCGGCGCGCCGGCAGCGGCAAGCCGGGCCGCCTCCAGCGTACGCCGCCGCTCGCGGTAGGCACCGAACTGCTGGTCCGCAACGACGCCGATCAGGATTACCGAACCCATCACGGCGAAATTGAGGGACGACGGGATGCCCAGCAGGTTGACGAGGTTCTGCAGCACCTGCAGCAGGATGGTCCCCAACACCACGCCGATGATCGAGCCCTCGCCGCCGCGCAGCGAGAACCCGCCGAGCACCGCGGCGGCGATGGCGTAGAGCTCGTAGAAGTTGCCGTGCGAGGACGGCAGGATGGAGCGCGTATACATGGCAAGGAAGATCGCCGAGACCGCGGTCAGGACAGCGCAGATGATATAGGCGGCGACGATGACCTGCGTTGTCCGGATGCCCGAGAAGCGGGCTGCTTCCTCGTTCTTGCCGACGGCGTAGAGATAGCG
>CAYRNE010000026.1:0-13010 GCA_964425245.1 uncultured Devosia sp. | reverse complement strand
GCTGCAGCTGCACCGCCTGGCCGCCGATCTCCACGCGACCCTGCGCAGCATCCGAGACCAGCGCCTTCAGCGTGTTCAACTGCCCGACGAAGTTCGCGACGAAACGCGTCGCGGGGCGATTGTAGATTTCGAACGGCGCGCCGACCTGTTCGACCCGCCCCGCATTCAGGACGACGATCCGGTCGGAGATCGAGAGCGCCTCCTCCTGGTCGTGCGTCACGAACAGGGTCGTGATCCCGAGTTCGCGCTGGATCTGCCGTATCTGGTCACGCAGGGACACGCGGATCTTGGCATCGAGCGCCGAGAGCGGTTCGTCGAGCAGCAGCATGCGCGGTCGCGGCGCGAGCGCCCGGGCCAGCGCGACACGCTGCTGCTGGCCGCCGGAAAGCTCGAACGGGAAGCGCTTGCCGTAGCCGGCAAGGCCGATGAGCGAAAGCATCTCATCGACGCGTGCCGCGCTGTCTCGCGCGGAGACACCCTGGACCTTGAGCCCGAAGCCGATGTTTCCGGCAACGGTCATGTTCGGGAAGAGGGCGTAGGATTGAAACACCATGCCGATCTTGCGCTGGTTGGCGCGCAGCTGAGTGACGTCCGCCCCATCAACGACGATACGGCCCTCGGTCGGCTGTTCGAAGCCGGCGACCATCCTCAGGATCGTCGTCTTGCCACAGCCGGAGGGTCCGAGCAGCGACACGAACTCGCCTTTGGCAATGCCGAGGGTCACGTCGTGAACGGCGGTGACGCTGGCGAAACGCTTGGCGATTCCCTCGATGCGCAGGAAGTCCTGTTCCATTGTGTCCTATTCCCTGCGGGCGGCGGTTTTGGGAGCGAAGCGCGAGAGCAGCTGGATCATCCCCATTGCCCCCCAGGTAACGATGAAGGCGATCACCGCGAGCGCCGCAGGCTCGTAGGCGCGGTTGGCACCGATCAGCTGCATGTACGGGCCGAAGGCCGGCCGGTTCAGAAGGCTGGCGATGACGAACTCGCCCATCACGATGGCGAAGGTCAGGAACGCCCCCGAGAGCACCGCGATCATGACGTTCGGCAGGATCACCCGCGTCAGGATGGTGAACTGGTTGGCGCCGAGGATGGTCGCCGCTTCGGTGAGTGTGCCGACATCAATGGTTCTGAGGCCGGTGTCCACAGCGCGATACATGAAGGGCAGCGACAGCGTGACATAGGCGAAGGTCAGCAGCACGTCGGTGCCGAGCGCGCTGGCGAGGAAGGGAATGGCGGACGACGTGTTGTAGAGGCGAATATAACTGAAGACGAGGATAATCGGCGGAATGATCAGCGGCAACAGCGTCACGAATTCGACGAACGGTCTGATTTGTGGCAGCCGAAGCCGCACGAGGTAGGCGGCCGGGACGACAATGATGGTGCCGACGACGATGGTGCAAAGGCCGATGGCCAGCGAATAGCCGAAGGACGCAAGAAAGCGCGGGTCGCCGAAGACCGCGGCGTAAGCGTCCCAGCTGTATTCTCCGCGCCGCATCTTCAGCGAGAACTCGAACGTCGCGATCAGCGGGATCAGGAAATAGGCAGCGCCGATCGCGAAGATGGTCCAGGCCCAGAGCTTGCCGCGGTTCATTTCAGCCAGCGCTCCGCCCGCGTGCGAATGACGAGATAGATGATGTTGGCAAGCGCTGTAATCGCGATCATCCCGACCGCAAGGGCAGCGCCGAGCCCCGGGTTGTGCAGCACGTCGCCGCGAATCTGCGCATAGAGCAGGATCGGCACGATATTCAGCGATGAACCGGTCAGCGCATAGGCCGTGGCGACGGCGCCGAAGGCGTTGGCAAAGAGCAGCGACAGGGTGCCGAGAAGATTGGGCCAGAGGACCGGCAGGCCGACATGCAGCCAGAACTGCCACGGCTTTGCGCCAAGCGTTTCCGCCGCCTCGCTCCATTCGCGGCGCAGCCCGTCGACGGCCGGCGCGATGATGAGGATCATCAGCGGAATCTGGAAGTAGAGGTAGGTGATCGTTAGGCCCCAGAAGCTCAGAATGTTGAAGCCCGCGCGATAGATGTCCAAGCCGAACACGGTCTTCAGGATAATCGTCACGAGACCCAGCCGCCCTAGCGTTGCGAGGAACGCGAAGGCCAGGGGAATGCCGGCGAAATTGCTCGCGACGCCCGAGAAAGTCAGTACTGCCGAACGGATTGGCCCCGGCAGTTGTCCCCGGATGATGGCGAGACAGATCATCAGGCCGATCAGCGCGCCGATCGCGGCCGAAGCCGCCGAGACACGCAGGGAAATGTCATAGGCGCTGACGATCTGCGGATCGGAGAGTGCGAGGAGATTGCCGAGGGTGAAGTTGCCGTTCCCGTCCTGGAACGCGCTGACGACGAGAAAGACTGTCGGCGTTATCAGGAAGAGCAGGGAAAAGATCAGGAATGGCGCGATACCGAGCAGGCTCGCGGGCCCGAGCGCGAACCGCATCAGAGACGGACGGGCCGGTCCGGGGGCTCCCGGGCCGGCTCCGCCGCGCATCGTTTCGCTCGCTGCGTGATCAGTCAGCGACATTGGCCCCGACGACGCTGTCCCATTGCGTCGTCACCGCTTCGCGGTTCGCGTCCTGCTCCTCGAGCGTCGGGAACACGGCCTTTTCGTAGGCAGCAGCGGGTGGCAGCTTGTCCAGCACCTCCTGCGGCACCTTGCCGGCCGCAACCAGCTCGTTGAAGCGGGCCGGGTGGCAGTAACCGTTGAGGAAGCCGATCTGACCTTCGTCGGAATAGATGTACTCGAGCCACAGCTTGCCGGCATTTGGATGCGGCGCATAAGCGCTGATTGCCTGCGCATAGACGCCGGCGAGGACACCGGTCTGCGGCACGACGACCTCGATCGGCGGATTGCCGGCGAGCGTGTCGCGGTCGGCGAGGGCATTGTAGTCCCAGCGGATGATGATCGGCGTCGTGCCCTGCGCGATGGAGGAGGCCTTGCCGATTACCGGCACGAAATTGCCCTTGTCGTTGAGCTGCTTGAAGAAATCGAGTCCGGCCGCGGGTGCCGCCGCAGCGTCGCCGCCGGTGACCGAGAGGCCGGCCGCATAGACGCCGAGGATCGCCTGCGCCGAGGCGCGCGGGTCGCCCGCCAGTGCGACGGCGTTGGCGTATTCGTCCTTGAGCAGGTCGGCCCAGTCCTGCGGCACGTTATCGACGAGGTCGGTATTCACCTCGAACGACATCACGCCGTAGTAGCCGCCGTACCAGTGGCCGTCCGGGTCCTTTACCTCGATACCGTCGAAGGTCGACACCTTGTAGGGCAGGAGGAGTCCTTCGGCGGTAGCCGACGGGCCGAATGCCAGCCCGACGTCGATCACGTCCGGCGCCTGCGGGCCGGTGTTGCCCTGGTTGGCCTTGATCGCCTCGATCTCGTCGGCCGAGCCGGCATCCGGGTTGAGTTCGTTCACCTCGATGCCGGGGTATTTGGCCTTGAAGCCGGCAATGATGTCGTCCCAGCCGCACCAGTCGTGCGGCAGCGCGATGGTGGTCAGCATGCCTTCGGCCTTGGCAGCCTCGTAGAGGGCGTCGAGGTCATTCTGGGCCCACGCGCCGCCGGTCATGGCAATGATAACCGTCATCGAAGCCGACGCGGCCAGGACTCGTTTCATCTTCATCTTCGTTTCTCCCTGAATGTGGCTGCCGGAGCGGGGCCTTGGTGAACCGGGATCGCCGGATTGTCGCGTGTCGCCACGCGCGGGCCGTCGATCCAGGTATGGATGATGCTTGATTGTCTGCTTGTTCGGTGGTTCGTCCGCAACCCGTCGACGCCCCGAAATGCCCATCCCCCCGCTTGAGACGTGACGACAGTGACTCGTCCGCGCATGCGAGTCGAGAGGCGTCGAAGCGCAGCGCCCGGGACCGTTCGATGTTTGGGCAGATTTGCTGACCCAGTTCCGCGGCTCAGCCGATGCCCGGCCGCACCTGCCCAGATGCGCGACGCGCGAGGGCGACCTCAGCCCACCGACTTTTCCCCGACGGCGCCGGCCGGGTCCGCAATTGCGTCGAGCGGGGAAGGCGAGTTGGTCGAGATCGGCGATTCCCGATTCCGCGGCAGGCAGTTCGACTTTTGCTTCGACAACCACCTGAGCTGCCTCGGCTGCCGTCAGGCGAAATGCCGCAGGGGATCGTGTCCGGTCCCCCGCTTGAACTTTGCGGGGCGGCATGCACTGTTTCGCTTCCGAAACGTTTTGGAACCGCGAAGGCCGGATCGGTGTCCGGCCTTTTTCGCGCAATGGAGACTTGGATGGCGACAAGGGTTCTCGTCTGGGGCGAAAACGTCCACGAGCAGAAGAACAAGGTGGTGGCGGAGAACTACCCCGAGGGCATGCACAACCAGATCGCTAAGCTCCTTGCCGGCGACAGCGGGATCGTGACCTCGACCGCGACGCTCCAGGACCCCGAACATGGCTGCACGGAGGCGCGGCTTGCCGAGACCGATGTGCTGATCTGGTGGGGCCATGCCGCCCATGGCGAGGTGAAGGACGAGATCGTCGAACGAATTGCCGCCCGGGTCTGGCAGGGCCTCGGGTTGATCGTCCTGCATTCCGGCCACTTCTCGAAGATATTCAAGCGGCTGATGGGTTCGCCCTGCGCACTCAACTGGCGCGAGGCTGGTGAACGGGAGCGGCTCTGGGTCGTCAATCCGGGTCATCCGATCGCGCGGGGCCTTCCGGCCTATTTCGAGCTCGAGAACGAGGAGATGTACGGCGAGCCCTTCTCGGTCCCCGAGCCGCTCGAAACGGTCTTCGTTTCGTGGTTCCAGGGCGGCGAGGTCTTCCGTTCGGGCCTCACCTACCGGCGGGGCGCGGGGAACATCTTCTACTTCCGACCGGGGCACGAGACCTATCCGACCTACTACGACGAAACGGTCGGCAAGGTGCTGCGCAATGCCGTCAAATGGGCGCACAATCCCGAGCGGCATGCCGAGCTCCTGAAGGCGCCGAACGTTCCGGTGGGGAAGGCCCCTGAAAAGATCGTCGAGCGTGGGCCCAAGCTCCACAAGCCGGGCGAGGAGGGCCTGCGCTGATCACAGCGAAGGAGTCGGCGCCATGCGCATCCTTATCCTCGGCACCGGCGGCATGGCCAACCAGCATGCCAAGCAGTTCTCGTCCATCGAGGGCGTAAGCATCGCCGCGGGCGTCGACGTCGATCCGGGACGGCTGGAGCGCTTCAACGCCCAGCACGGCATCCAGAACGGCTTCGGGTCGCTGGAAGCGGCCCTCAACTGGGGCGAATTCGACGCCGTCGCCAACGTTACGCCGGACGCTATCCATCATCCGACGACGATCGCCGCGCTCAAGGCGGGCAAGCACGTCTTCTGCGAGAAGCCGCTTGCGACCGACTACGGCAAGGCGCTTGAAATGACCGAGGTCGCGGAAGCGGCGGGCCTCGTCAACATGGTCAACCTTACCTACCGCAACGTTGCGCAGCTCCAGAAGGCGCGGGAGATCGTCACTTCCGGCGGCATTGGCGCGGTGAAGCACGTCGAGGCGAGCTACCTTCAGAGCTGGCTCGTTTCAAAAGCCTGGGGCGACTGGCGCAAGGAAACGCAGTGGCTGTGGCGGCTCAGCAAGAAACACGGTTCGAACGGCACGCTCGGCGACATCGGCATCCACATCCTCGATTTCGCCACCTATGGTTCGGGGCTCGACATCGAGCACGTCTTCTGCCGGCTGATGACCTTTCCCAAGGCCGAGGGCAACCAGATCGGGGAATACGACCTCGACGCCAACGACAGCTTCACGATGGCCGTCGATTTCTCCAACGGCGCGCTCGGCGTCATTCACGCGACGCGCTGGGCGACCGGCCATTTCAACGAGTTGCGCCTGCGCGTGTACGGCGAGACCGGCGGCGTCGAGGTGCAGCATAGGCACGACGGAAGTCATCTCCGCGTCTGCCTCGGTGACGACGCCGAGACGGGCACGTGGAAGGAGATGGAGGTCGAACCGGCGGCGACGAACTACCAGCGGTTCGTCGATGCGGTGAACGCCGGCGTCAACCAGGAGCCCTCGTTCCGCCATGCGGCGAACCTGCAGAGGGTGCTCGATCTCGCAAGCCTTACCGACCGCGAACGCCGCGAAGTTGCGACGGTGTAGAGCCGCCCGTTGCAACCGCGCCTGCACGCGCCCATTTTTGAAAGGCAACAGTCGCGAGGCGGAAATGGACGTTTTCTGGGCAATCGTCATCGGGTTCATCGCCGGCATCGTCGCCAAGCTGATCACCCCCGGCGATCCCAAGCCCCGCGGCTTCATCCTGACGACGGTGCTCGGCATCGTGGGCGCAGTGCTCGCGACCTTCCTCGGCCAGGCTATCGGGCTTTACGAGCCGGGCGAAGCTGCCGGGTTCTTCGGCGCCGTGGTCGGCGCGATCATCATTCTCATCATCTGGCGCCAACTGGCACGATCGCGCTAGAAGCGCGGACATGACGCCGACTCTCGAGACCGAACGGCTTATCCTCAGGCCCTACCGGCCGGAGGATTTCGACGCCTACGCAGAAATGTGGGCCGACCCCGACGTCGTCCGTTTCATGGGCGGCAAGCCCTTCGACCGCGAAGCGAGCTGGAGCCGCTTCCTGCGCCAGATGGGCGCCTGGCAGCTCATGGGCTTCGGCTTCTTCGCCATCGAGGAGAAAGAGACCGGCGTCTTCGCGGGGGAGGCGGGATTTCACGAGCTGCGGCGGGACCTTGTTCCTTCGCTCGAAGGCACGCTCGAGGCCGGCTGGGCGCTCGCGCCCAACGTCCAGGGCTGGGGTTATGCCACCGAAGCGATGACCGCGGCGATCGGCTGGGCCGAAACCGCCTTCCCCGGGCAGCGCATGACCTGCATCATCGATCCCGACAACCAGCCGTCGATCCGCGTCGCGCGCCGGCTCGGTTTCGCCGAAAGCGCGCGGACGCGCTACCGCGATGCGCCGGTAACGGTGTTCGAGCGCCCGCCGAAATGAAGAGGGCGCCGGAAGGCGCCCCCCACTTTCTTCGCTGACCGCGCCGCTACTGCGCGGGTGCGACCTCGGGCGTCGGCTCGGCCGGGGCCATTGCGCCGCCATCCGCGGGTGCCATGGCACCGCCGTCCGCAGGGGCCATCGCACCACCATCGGCGGGGGCCATGGCACCGCCGTCGGCCGGAGCCATGGCGCCGCTACCGGCCGGCACTTCTGCCGCCGGTTCCTCTGCTGCAGGCTCTTCCGCGGCGGGTTCCTCGGCAGCCGCCGGCGTCGCGTCGGTGACGCGGCCGTCGGTGTAGGGCGTGTATTCGCCGCCGAGCCCCGCAATGTAGTCGGCGACGACCTGCTCGAGCGGCGGCCCGAAGTCGTAGGCATTCATGCCGTTGCTCGCGAAGAGCTCATAGCCGTCGCCGCCATTGCGCATGAAGTTGTTGGTGACGACGCCATAGGTCTTTGCCGGGTCGATCGGCACCCACTGCTCGCCTTCCTTCACCTGGACGTCGCTGATGCGCTCGCCGGCGGGCTTGGAGAGGTCGAAGGTGTAGTTGAGGCCGGCGACCTGCGGGAAGCGGCCCGCGCCGTTCTCGACATCGCTGACGCCGTTCTCGAGCGAGGCGACGATGTCGGCGCCGTTGAGCTCGAATGTCGCAAGCGTGTTCGAGAAGGGGAGGACGGTCAGCACCTCGCCCATCGTGATCTCGCCGGCATCGATCGAGGCGCGCAGCCCGCCGCCGTTCGTGATCGCGATCTGGATGCCCTGGTCCGCCACGCGGTCAAGCAGGGCGTCGGCAACGAGGTTGCCCATCGAGCATTCCATAGCGCGGCAGACTTCCCGGGAACCCTCGATCGCCTCGGTGGCCGTGCCGATGACCTGAGCCTTCAGCTCCTCCAGCGGTCCGGCCAACTCGGCGAGCTTGGCCGTGAACGCCTCGTTCGGCGTGACGGAGGCATCGAGGAGGAGCGGCGCGCCTTCGGCGGCCGTCACGTCGCCATTGTCGTTCCAGGTGATCTTTATCTCACCGAGATACTTCCCGTACTCGCCGGCCTGGACGATCGGCACGTCAGTGCCGTCGGGATTGGTCACCATGGTGGGATAGGGACCTGCCGCCGCCTCGTCGGTCGAGGAAAGCAGGCTGTGCGAGTGGCCGCCGACGATGACATCAACGCCGGACACGCCGGACGCCAGACTCTCGTCGATCGTATAGCCGATGTGACTGAGCAGGACGATCTTGTCGATGCCTGCTTCTTCGAGCGCCTCGACCGCGCCGCGAACGTAGTCCTCGGGCGCAAACCACTTGATGTTCTCGCCGGGCGAGGAGATGTCGGGCGTATCGAGGGTCGTTGCCCCGATGACCGCGATCTGCTCGCCGCCGACATTGAGAACGATCACGCCGCTGAGCTTGCCCGCAAGGGCCGGTTCCGCGCTCACGTCGAAATTGCCGCCGATGACAGGGAACTGGGCCTGGTCGATCAGGTTGGCGAGCTCCTCCGGCCCGTCGTCGAATTCGTGGTTGCCGGTTGCGACGACATCGAACCCCATCTCGTTGAAGAATTCGGTGACCGCGCGGGCCCCGTAATGCGTGTAGAACAACGAGCCCTGGAAGTTGTCGCCAGCCGACAGCAGCACGACGTTCTCGCCCGCTCCTTCGAGTGCGGCGCGGCGATCGTCGATTGCGGTCTTCAACCGGGCGATGCCGCCGAAGCACTCGCCGGCTGCGTCGTCTTCGGCGCTGCAGTTCGAGTTGGTGCCGGTGATCGGCTCGAAACGCGAGTGAAAGTCGTTGATGTGCAGGATGGTGAGGGTGAAGTCGGCCTGCGCCGGGGCCGCAAGGCCCGCCGTTACCGCAAGCGCCGAGGCGGCGCCCAACAAGACTCGTTTCATATCCCTGTCCTTTCGCTGGAATCCGTCGTTTTCGGGATTCTTCTCTTCACCGCACTGCGAGGCTGCAACTGCACCGTCCTCCCGTTTTCCGCCTGCCGCAACTACGGTGCTGACGGGGAGTAAACATCAGAACCGGCGAGGCGGGAAGGGCAACGGGTAGAGGTTGTGCCTTGGGCTTAAGTGTTTTTTAGCCGCCCGGCCCCGAGACTTGGGCGCTTGGAAGGGCTGTTCTTCACGTGACCACCGATTTCAGCCACACCCGGCGGGCTGCCGGCCCTGTTCCCGCGTCAGACGCCGAAGGCCGGCGGTCGCCGCTGACGGAGCTTGCCTGGTTCCTGATCGTAGGTGGTGGTGCGGCGCTTGGCTTCATCGTCATGTCGGCGGTGATGGTGGAGTGGCTCATCGGCGTGCCCGACTGGATCGTCAGCGCCGGATGCTATGGGCTCTTCATCGTGCCCGTTTACCTCGCCCACCGGCGCTTTTCGTTCCGTTCCGGTGCTCCGCACGCGGTCGCGCTGCCGCGCTACGTCGCGGTGCAGCTGAGCGCACTGGGGCTCGCAACGCTTTTTTCCTATGTGTGTTACGCCATCCTCGGCATGCCGCCGGCGACTGCGGCGCTGCTCGTCATCGCGCTCACGTCCGGCGTCAATTTCGTTGTGCTGAAGCTCTGGGCCTTTGCCCACCGGGGTTAGCCGATGCTAGACACGGCGCAAATGGGGCGGCTCGATTTCAGTCCGTTATTGAATGCAGTGCACGGCGCGGCGATCTTCAACCGCCGCGTGAAGGTGCTTGCGACCCATGTCGCCGATCTGATCCCGAATCGCGGCTCGGTGCTCGATCTCGGGTGCGGCGACGGTTCCGTTGCCGTCGCATTGATGCGCATCCGCCCCGATCTCAAGGTCGAGGGCGTTGATGTGATGGTGCGGCCGGTAACCCATATCCCGGTGACCCCCTACGACGGCGTCACGCTGCCGTTCGACGACGGCGCCTTCGACTACGTGACAATCATCGACGTGCTGCATCACACCGACGATCCGGTGGCGGTCCTGAGGGAGGCGGCACGGATTGCCCGGCAGGGCGTGGTGATCAAGGACCATCTGCTGGAGGGGCGGCTCGCGGGCCCGACGCTCCGCTTCATGGACTGGGTCGGGAACCGCGGACATAACGTGGTCCTGCCCTACAACTATCTTACGCAAGAACAATGGCAGGACGCGTTGCGCCAGGCGGGTCTGCGAGTGGCCGCGACACGCGGGCGGCTCGGCCTCTATCCGCTCCCGTTCGGGTGGATCTTCGACCGGGGCCTGCATTTCGCGTCACTGCTCGAGCCAAGCGGGCACATCTGAGACCGTCGCCCATTGGCGTTTTCGGCTGGCATTGATTCCGCTTTTGGTTAAGCTCGCGCCCGTTTGTCTATGAGGAGTCTGGTATGCGCAGCGCATTGATCGTGTGGGGCGGCTGGAATGGTCACGATCCTGAAGAGTGCGCCGCGATTTATCGCCGCTGGCTGCACGAGGACGGATTCTCGGTTCGCGTCGAGAACGACACCGCCGTCTTCGGCGATCCCGCGATCGCGGACCTGTCGCTGATCATCCCCATCTGCACGATGAGCAAGATCGAGCGCGAACACGCGCAGAGTCTCGCGAGGGCGGTGGAAGGCGGCGTCGGCCTCGCCGGGCACCACGGCGGCATGAGCGACGCCTTCCGCGAATCGGTCGACTACCAGTTCGTCGTCGGCGGGCAGTGGGTCGCGCATCCGGGCGACATCATCGACTACACGGTGGACGTCACAAAGCCCGACGACCCGATCATGCAGGGGATCCCGGCAAGCTTCCCCTACACGTCCGAGCAGTATTACATGCACATGGATCCCTCGGTCGACGTGCTCGCGACGACGACGTTCTCAGGCGAACACGCGCCCTGGACCAGGGGCGTCGTCATGCCGGTCGTCTGGAAGCGGCACTACGGCAAGGGCCGCGTCTTTCATTCGACACTCGGCCACCGGGTGACCGAATTCGAGGTCAAGGAAATGGCGACGATCCTGCGGCGCGGGGTGAACTGGGCTGCCCGCGAGGAGCAAGCCTGACGGCGGCCGCGATCACGTTGCCGTGTAGGCCGTAACAGCCGGCCACACCCAGCGAACAGGCGGCGGGACCATGTCGCGCCGGCTCCCGGGCGATCCTTCGTCGTCTCACCACTTCTTGCAGGCGCCGGAGCCGCCGAGGGCTTGAAACTTCGTGCGAAAGGGTGCCGTTTCTGATCGCGGGTCGAACGCGAGGGGACTCATGGCCAGCATCATCGAGGGCCGGCCGGTAACCGCCGGGAGCGCACGGGGCGCCTTTCGGCTTGCCGCCGGTCTTTGCATCCTCGCTGGACTCCTTGCGATTGGTTTCGCTGTGGCGCTCGCCTTCGGCGGGGGTTCCCTAGCGGCCATCGGCGTCGGAACCTCCAGCGACCCCGTGGCGCTCGGCGCCTTGGCCGCAGGTGGCCTTTTCCTCGTGCTCGGCGGCGCGCTGATCCCGAGCCGCGCGGGCGGCGGCGGTGCTGTCGCGCTCACGGGCGCGGTCCTTTGCGGCGCTGGGCTGCTGCTGGCCAAGAGCTTCAGTGTTGCGCTTGCACTCCCGGTCGTGCTCGGCCTTCTCGGCAGCATCGGCGCACTGGTCGTCCACGACGCCACCACAAGCCGGGTCGATCCGCGACTGGTCTACCGGCAGGCGGTCCTCACCCGCGTCACGCACTGGACCTGGGCGATCGCGCTCTTTTTCCTGCTGCTCTCGGGTCTCCAGATCTGGAATGCGCATCCGGCGCTCAACATCGGCAACGAATCCGGTTTCGAGTACGACAACGCGATCCTGAGGATCGGTGCGGAGAACACGCCCGAGGGACCACGCGGGTACACCGTCCTGTTCGGCCAGAAGTACGACACGACCGGCCTTCTCGGAATGAGCGGGCCCGAGGCTCGGCCGCAATTCGTCGGGTTTCCCGGCTGGGCCACGATACCGTCGTTCCGCGACCTCGCGACTGGCCGGGTCGTCCATTTCTTCTTCGCATGGATCCTCGTCGGCGCGCTCGCCGTCTGGCTCGTCTCCAGTCTCGCCAACCGGCATCTGTGGCGCGACATCATCTTGAAGCCGCGTGATCTGCGCGATCTGCCGAGGGATGTGCTTGACCATCTGCGTTTCCGATTTACGCACGGCCGTGCCTATTCGCCGTTGCAGAAGCTCGCCTATTTCGTGGTGTTCGTAATTCTGTTCCCGCTCGTGATCCTGACCGGGCTGACGATGAGTCCCGGGATGGACGCCGCCTGGCCGTGGCTGCTCGATATCTTCGGCGGCCGGCAGACGGCGCGCACGCTGCACTTTTTCGCGATGGTCCTGCTCGTCCTCTTCTTTCTGGTTCACATCGTAATGGTGATCCTCGCCGGTCCGGTCAACGAACTGCGGTCGATGATCACGGGCTACTACCGGGCCAGCGACGACACGGGTACCGCGGAGGAGCGCAAATGAGGGACAAGCTTGTCATCAGCCGCCGCAGGCTGCTCGGCGTCGGTGCCGCCTCGGCCTCCTCGCTCGTGCTGGCAGGGTGCGACCAGTTCGATTTCCTCGGGCGCCGCAACGATCCGGTCCGCGATTTCATGGAGGGGGCGAACCAGGTCACCTATGCCGTGCAGCGCAGCATACTCGGCGACGGCGTGCTGGCGCGCGAGTATCCGGAATCCGAGATCCGTCAGGGGCAGAGGCCCAACGGTTCGACCAATCCAGCGCAGACAAACCCCGAATATGCGTTCCTGCTCGCCGGCAACTTCGCGATGTACCGGCTCAAGGTCACGGGGCTCGTCGAGCGCGAGCTCGAGCGCTCGCTCGACGAATTGCGCAACATGCCCTCGCGCTCGCAGGTTACCCGCCACGATTGCGTCGAAGGCTGGAGCTGCATCGCAAAGTGGACCGGCACGCCGCTCGGTCCGGTCCTCGACCAGGCTGGGCGCAAGCCCAATGCGCGCTACGTGGTGTTCCACTGCTTCGACGCGCTGGGCGGCGGGCTCTCCGGGCCGCTTCCCTATTACACGAGTTGCGACATCGTCGACGCCTACCACCCGCAGACGATCCTGGCCTATGGTCTCAACAACGACGCCTTGCCGGTGCCGAACGGCGCGCCCGTCCGCGTGCGGATCGAGCGGACGCTC
>CAYRNE010000025.1:0-13670 GCA_964425245.1 uncultured Devosia sp. | reverse complement strand
TAGCGCTCCATCAGCCCATCCTCGACCATCGCCTTGCCGCCCGCGCCGCCTTCCTCGGCCGGCTGGAAGATGACGATCGCCGTCCCGTCGAAATTGCGCGTCTCGCTGAGATACTTCGCCGCGCCGAGCAGCATGGCCATATGGCCGTCGTGCCCGCAGGCATGCATCTTGCCCGGGACCGTGCTGGTATGATCCTTGCCGGTGCGCTCGAAGATCGGCAGGGCGTCCATGTCGGCCCTCAGCCCGATGGTCCTGCCGGGCCCGCGTCCCCGAATCACGCCGACGACGCCGCTCCGCCCGATCCCTGTCGTCACCTCGTCGATGCCGAAAGACCTGAGCAGCTCCGCAACGCGCGCCGCGGTCCGGTGCACATCGTAAAGCAGCTCCGGATGCCGGTGAAAGTCGCGACGCCAGGCGACGATCTCATCATGAAGCTCGGCGACGCGGTTGATGACAGGCATGGGAATCCCGAATGTTGAGGCGGCAATGTGCCGGTTGGGGATGGAGCGCGTCAACCTGCGGCACCGCGGAATGACGTTGTCCCGCCGGGGCCCCCGCCGGAATGGCTTGTCCCGCGGCAGCCTTGTTCCGTCTGCCCCGATTTGCCATGAAGCGCGCGTCCCGAGGAGCAGGGCCCGATGAAAATTCTCGTCGCCGTCAAACGCGTCGTCGATCATGCCGTCCGCATCCGCGTTCGTCCGGACCTGAGCGGCGTCGAGACCGAGAACGTGCGCATGTCGATGAATCCGTTCGACAAGCACGCCGTCGAGGCTGCCGTGCAACTGAAGGAAGCGGGGCACGCGGCAGAGATTGTCGCCGTTTCCATAGGCCCGAAGCAGAATACCGACGTGCTGCTCACGGCCCTCGCCATGGGCGCCGACCGCGGCATTCTCGTTGAAGCCGATGAGGCGCTCGAGACCCTCGCCATCGCAAAGCTCTTGAGGGCCGTCGTCGATGAGGAGAAGCCGGATCTCGTGCTCCTCGGCAAGCAGGCGGTCGACGACGATTCCAATCATGTCGGCCAGATGCTGGCGGGGCTGCTCGGCTGGCCGCAGGCGACATTCGCCTCCGCCATTGCGCTCGACAACGGCAAGCTCGTGGTTTCCCGCGAGGTCGACTATGGCCGGCAGGATATCGAACTGCCGCTGCCCGCCATCGTTACCGCCGACCTGCGGCTCAACACACCGCGCAACGCGGGCCTTCCCATGGTCATGAAAGCGCGGCAGAAACCGCTCGCGGTCCGGCCGCTGGCCGATTTCGCCGTCGACACGGTGCCCCGTCTGACGGTCGAGAGGGTGTCGCCGCCGCCCGAGCGGCAGCCTGGCCGCACCGTCGCCTCGGTCGCCGAACTCGCGACCGCCATCAGGGCCGAACTTGCCGAGACCGAGGTAGGCCGATGACCGTCCTAATTCTCGCCGATCACGATCTGGGCCGGCTCTCCGCCTCGACCCCGCGCGTCGTTGCGGCGGCCGGGCGGCTCGGCCCCCTCGACGTACTGGTCGCGGGGCAGGGGGTCGAAGCGGTTGCCGCCGAGGCTGCCACTCTTGCCGGAGTCGCGCGCGTTCTTGTCGCGGACGCCCCCATCTACGCCGAAGCCCCGGCCGAAACGCTGACCGAGCTCATCGCGCACCTCGCCGAACCCTACGAGCACATCGTCGCCGTATCCTCTGCCGCCGGCCGGGACGTCATGCCGCGCCTCGCCGCGAGGCTCGACCTCATGCCCGTGACGGACGTCGTCGCCATTCACGGGCCAAACCGCTTCGACCGGCCGATCCACGCCGGCAACGCCATCGAAACGGTGACTTCGGGGCAGGCGAAACAGATTCTCACCATCCGTGCCTCGGCCTTCCGGCCCGCCGCGACGGGCAACGAAGCGCCCGTCGAACCCATCGCCTTCGCGCCGCCGCCTCCAGCCGCGCGCGTCCTCGCGGCCCATCGCACCGAAGGCGATCTCCCCGATCTTGCGACCGCGCGCGTCGTCGTCGCCGGCGGCGTGTCCTTCGGCTCGGCCGAAAACTTCGCGCTGGTCGAAAAGCTCGCCAGGACCCTAAGAGCCGCAGTCGGCGCCACCCGCGCCGCGGTCGATGCCGGCTACGCGCCCAACGACTGGCAGGTCGGCCAGACCGGCAAGATCATTGCGCCGGATTGCTACATCGGCATCGGCATTTCCGGCGCGCTGCAGCATCTTGCGGGAATCCATGGCGCAAGGAAGATCGTCGCCGTCAACACCGACCCCGAGGCGCCGCTCATGAAGATCGCCGACATTGCGCTCGTCGGCGATCTCAACGAGGTCGTCCCGGCGCTGATCGCCGCCCTCGAGGGCTGACCGGGGCTCGACCCGTTGCAAAAAGCCGCGCGCCGCCTATAACCGGCGCGCACCATCGGGGCGGGGACCCAATGTTCGAAACACTGCAGAAGGGCACGCTGGACAAGATCTTCGTGCTCATGGCCGAGTATGCGGCGGACCAGCGCACAGGCAAGATCGACCTCGGTGTCGGCGTCTACAAGGACGAGACCGGCAATACGCCGATCATGAGCGCCGTCCGCAAGGCGGAAAAGCGCATCAACGAGACCGCGACCACCAAGACCTACAAGGGCGTCGTCGGCAACCGTGAGTTCTCGGCGGCGATCGTCGATCTCGTCTTCGGGAACACGATCGACAGGTCCCGCATACGCTGCGTCAACGGCAACGGCGGCACCGGCGCGCTGATGATCCTCGCGCACGTCCTCGGCCGGGCCCGGCCGAAGGGGCGCATCTTCGTCTCCGATCCGACCTGGCCGAACCACTGGCCGCTGGTCGAGATGGCCAACCTCGTCTCGCACCCGTACCCGTATTTCGACCCGAAGACCCGGACGGTCGATTTCGACGCCATGATGAAGGTCGTCGATACGCTTACGCCCGACGACATCCTGTTGCTGCATGGGTGCTGCCACAACCCGACCGGTGCGAGCCTGTCGCGCGAACAGTGGGACGCGGTTGCCGCCAGCCTTGAGCGCACCGGCGCTTTCCCCCTCATCGACCTCGCCTATCTCGGCTTCGGCGACGGCCTCGAGCAAGACGCCTATGGCGTCCGCAAGGTCGTCTCCTCCGTGCCGGAGGCGATGGTCGGCTTCTCGGCCTCGAAGAACTTCGGGCTCTATCGCGAACGCGCCGGCGTCGCCATCGCAGTCGGCCGCGATGCCGCGCAGGCGGAAATCGTCTCGAGCCAGATGCAGAGCATCATCCGGGCTTCGATCAGCCAGACCCCGGACCATGGTGCCGAGATCGTCCAGATCATCCTCAACGATCCGGCGCTGCGTGCCGAATGGCAGGCGGAACTCACCGAAATGCGGGAACGCATGAAGCGCCTGCGCGTCAAATTGGCAGACGCCATCCGGGAGCGGTCCAACTCGGCCGATTTCGACTTCATCGCCGGCCACTCCGGCATGTTCTCGCTGCTCGGCCTGCCACGCGACGTGGTGACCCGGCTGAAGCAGGAGGACGGCATCTACATGATCGACGACAGCCGCATCAACGTTGCCGGCATTCCCGAGGACCGCATCGGTGAACTCGCCGACAAGCTGCTCGCGGCGGTGCGCCAGACTGCCTGACCGTCGGTTGCGGCCCACCTTGCGGTGGTCCACAATCGGTCTAGATACCTACCGATGAAACCAGCGTTTCCTGGAGGGAAACAACCATGAAATTCTTCGTCGACACCGGCGATTTCAAGGAAATCGAGGAGCTGTCGCAGACCGGGCTCCTCGACGGGGTGACGACCAACCCCTCGCTGGTCGCCAAAGCGGGCCGCGACTTCAAGGAACTGATCGCGGATATCTGCAAGGTCGTTGCCGGACCGGTCTCCGCGGAAGTTACCGCCCACGACTACGAAGGCATGATGAAGGAAGGCAAGGTCCTCGCGAGGATCGCCGACAACGTCGCCGTCAAGGTGCCGCTCACCATGGCCGGGCTCAAGGCCTGCCACGACCTGCGCGCCGACGGCATCATGGTCAACGTGACGCTCTGCTTCACGCCGAACCAGGCGCTACTGGCCGCCAAGTGCGGCGCGACGTTCATCTCGCCGTTCATCGGGCGGCTCGACGACATAAACCTCGACGGCATGGAACTCATCCAGCAGATCCGCCAGATCTACGACAATTATGCGTTCTCGACCGAAATCCTTGCCGCATCGATCCGTTCGCCCAACCACGTGACGCAGGCCGCCCTCGCGGGCGCCGACGTCGCCACCATGCCGCCTGCGGTCATCCGCAAGCTCGCCGATCATCCGCTGACGGACATCGGGCTCGCGAATTTCACGAAGGACTGGAAGGCGACCGGCCAGTCGATCCTCTGACGCGTGGCTGACACCGAACTCGCAGCCCGGATCAAGGCGGCGCTCGCCAACGTCGAAATCCCCGGCGGCGGCGATCTTGCCGGTTATGGCGGGCTGAGCGAGATCATCGTGACGCCAGGCGCGGTGGCCTTCGCCATCTCGGTAGCGCCGGGAATGGAGGCGGCGTTCGGGCCCGCGCGCACGGCGGCGCAGCATGCCGCACAGAGCGTGTCGGAGGGCCGCAAGGTCATGGTCTCGCTGACCTCCGACAAGGCGACCGCCGCGCAGGCGCAGCCCCACCGGCCGGGCCCGCCGCCGCGCGAACCCGTGCCCGGCATCCGCCATGTCGTCGCCGTGGGTTCGGGCAAGGGCGGGGTCGGAAAGTCCACCGTCGCGGTGAACCTCGCGCTTGCCTTTGCCGCTCAGGGTCTGCGGATCGGGATTCTCGATGCCGATCTCTACGGGCCCTCCGTGCCCCGCCTGCTGGGGCTCGAGGGGCGGACCGCGATGCGCAGCGACGGCATTTTCCAGCCGCACGAGGCCTATGGTCTGAAGGTCATGTCCATCGGCCCCATGCTGACGCCGAACCAGGCGGTGGTCTGGCGCGGTCCCATGGCGACATCGGCCCTCAGGCAGCTGCTGCGCGAAAGCGCCTGGGGCGAGCTCGACGTTCTCGTCGTCGATCTCCCGCCCGGCACCGGCGATATCCACATCTCGCTGGTCCAGCAGGTGCCGCTCGCGGGAGCGGTGATCGTCTCAACGCCGCAGGACCTCGCGCTGATCGACGCGAAAAAGGCAATGGACATGCTGCAGCGTACGGGCGTTCCCATCCTTGGGATTGTCGAGAATATGAGCTACTTCGTCGCCCCCGATACCGGCTCGCGCTACGACATCTTCGGGCATGGCGGCGCGCGGGATGCTGCTGTCTCGCTCGGGGTGCCGTTCCTCGGCGAAATCCCCCTTGTCATGGCGATTCGCGAATCCTCCGATGCGGGAAGGCCCGTCGTCGCAACCTCGCCCGAGGGCCCAGAGGCGGCGGCTTTCCGCAGCGTCGCGACGACCATCCTCGCGGCACTCCCGGCGCTCTCCCGCTGATCCCCGGGGCCGCGCGGCCAGGCGCTTGCCGGAAGCCCGAGGCGATCCGAGTTCGCCTTTATCCACAAGCGCATAGCCTGTTCCGGCCAGCGCCTGCACGGGGCGTGACAGCGTAGCGACGCGCTGCTATGTAATCGATTACATGCGTCACCGGTTGCTCAAGGGGCGCCGCCGGAGGGCGCGGGAGGAGGGTAGACCTTGTTTTCAGTGAGCCGCGGGGATTTCGGCCCCGACTTCGTCTTCGGTACAGCCACCTCCTCTTACCAGATCGAAGGACACCAAGGGGACGGCCGCGGCCCCTCGATCTGGGACACGTTCGCCGCGACTCCCGGCAACGTGAAGGGCCAGGCGACGGGCGAGATCGCCTGCGATCACTACAACCGCTGGGAAGAGGATCTCGACCTGGTCCGCGACGGCGGGTTCGATGCCTATCGGTTTTCTTTCGCCTGGCCGCGTCTCATCCCCGAGGGCACCGGAGCGGTCAACGAGGCCGGCCTCGATTTCTACGATCGCCTGATCGACGGGATGCTCGCGCGCGGCGTCAAGCCCTTTGGGACGCTCTATCATTGGGATCTGCCCTCGGCGCTTCAGGATCGGGGCGGCTGGATGAACCGCGATATCGCGGACTGGTTCGCCGATTATGCCCGCCTCGTGGCGCAGCGTTTCGGCGATCGCCTGCACGCGCTCGCAACCATCAACGAGCCCTGGTGCGTGGCCTTCCTCAGCCACTATCTCGGCGTGCACGCGCCGGGCTACCGCGATCTGCGCGCCGCGGCACGCGCCATGCACCACGTGCTCCTGGCGCACGGCACCGCCATCGCCGCGCTGCGCGCCGAGGGGGCGAAGAACCTCGGAATCGTCCTCAACCTCGAGCGATCGGAGAACGCCGGATCGACGGACGAGGACGCCCGCGCGACCGCCATGGGCGATGCTCTGTTCAACGACTGGTACCTGAGCGGCGTCTTCAAGAGCGCCTATCCGGCGATCGTGACCGGGAAATTGGCGCCCTACCTTCCCGCCGGCTACGAGCGGGACATGGCGACCGTCGGCGCCCCGCTCGACTGGCTGGGTGTCAACTACTATACCCGCGGCCTCTACGTCGCCGATCCGGCGAACGTTCCGTTCGGCATCGGCCGGGCTGCCGGCAAGCTCGAGAAGAACGACCTCGGCTGGGAGATTTACCCCCAGGGGCTGACCGACCTCCTGGTGCGTGTTTCACGCGACTATACGGCGCTGCCGATCTACGTCACCGAGAACGGCATGAGCGAGGACGACGATACGCGGCGGGTCGCCTATTATGATGCACACCTCGCTGCCGTACGCGACGCTCGGCTGCAGGGGGCCAACGTGCGCGGCTATTTTGCGTGGTCGCTCATCGACAATTACGAATGGGCCGAGGGCTACACTTCGCGTTTCGGCATCGTCCATGTCGATTACGAGACCCAGAAGCGCACGCCCAAGGGCAGCTATCGAGCCTTCCAGGGCATGCTGCACAACACGCGTTAAGCCTCGGCAGCTTCGGCTCTTCCGTTTCGGCGGGCACCCGGTTGTTACGCGGAAACCGATCAGGAAAACCTTTTCTCATTGCGTTCGGCCGCGGCGCCGCATATCCATAGATATCGGCTAATACTAGTTCGCGGGTAGGCAGTGGCGCCGCGGAGTGGGGGAGTGCCATGCCAACGACGGCATCGACGGTTGTGGTTCCGGTTGTCCGTGTGTTTGGCGCAGCCATTCCGAGGATCGGCCTCGGCACCTGGCAGCTTCGGGGAGAAGCCTGTTCCGGGATCGTCGCCGAGGCCCTGCGTCTTGGCTACACGCACATCGACACCGCTCAGGGCTACCGCAACGAGGGCGAGGTCGGCGAGGGGATCGAGGCATCCGGCGTCCCCCGCGACGGCATCTTCGTGACGACCAAGGTCATGCCACCGAACATGCGGGCGGGCGATCTCGAGCGCTCGGTCGAGAAAAGCCTCCGCAAGCTGCGGGTCGATGCCATCGATCTGCTGCTTCTTCATTGGCCGAACCCCGAGGTGCCCCTCGAGGAGACGATCCCCGCACTGAACGCGGTCAAGCGGGCCGGTCTCACCCGTCATATCGGGCTGTCGAACTTCACCATCGCGCTTCTGGAAAAGGCCTGGCGCCTGACCAGCGAGCCTTTCGCGGCCGAGCAGGTCGAACTGCATCCCTACCTCGACCAGACGAAGATTCGCGCTGCCATCGCTGCGCGCGGCATGGCTCTCATCGCTTACTGTCCGATCGCGCTCGGGCGTGTCGCGACCGATCCCGCCATCAAGGCCATCGCCGATGCGCACCGGCGCAGCCCGGCGCAGGTGACGCTCCGCTGGCTCATGCAGCAGCCCGATGTGGTGGCAATCCCCAAGACCTCGCGGCCGGAACGGCTGCGCGAGAACCTTTCGGTCTTCGATTTCGAACTCACCGACGACGAAATGACGCGCTTGAGCGCGCTGACCAGACCCGGGTCGCGGCTCGTCAACGAGCCGCAATGGGTGCCGCAATGGGACTGAACGGGTCCCGGCATAAAAGAGGGAGGAAAGTATGACTAACTGGACCAGACGCGGGCTGTTGAAGGGCGGCACCGCGCTTGCGGTTGCCGGCGCGTTGCCGATGCCCTTCATCTCGCGGACGCTCGCCGCTTCGGGCAAGATCACCGTCGGTATGGAAGCGGGATCGCCCTACGACACCTTCTACCGCAACCATGCACCCGAATTCACCGCGGCCTCTGGCGTCGAGGTGGAATTCCAGTCGATTCCGCACGACAACATCCGCCAGCAGTTCGTGCTCGATTCGATGTCGGGGGCCGGTGGGTTCGATGTCTACATCGCCGATCAGGTCTGGCTGCCGGAGTTCTTCGAGAAGGGCTTCATCCGCGATCTGAGCGCGCTCGTGAGCGATGCGGACCGCAGCGACTTTTCGAAGACCGCGCTCGAAACCGTGACCTACCAGGGAACGCCCGTTGCGTTGCCCATCATGGTGCACAACTGCGCCATGTATTACCGCACCGATCTGCTTGAAGCGGCCGGCGTTTCCGCCCCGCCCACGACGTGGGACGAGTACCGCGATTTCGCCAGGCGCACCACCAACAAGGACGCAGGAGTGTTCGGTACGATGGTGTGTTCGAAGCAGGGCATCGAAGCCGCGACCAGGCTTCATTCCTTCTATCAGCAGGCCGGCGGTGATCTGCTCGATGCCGACGGAAACCCGACCATCGACTCCGACGCCGGACGTGCCGCGCTGGAGTTCATGACCGCCCTCGTCGCCGACGGTTCGGCGCCCGAAGGCGTGCTGGAACTGCCCGACATGCAGGGCCGCTGGCTCGAGGGCAAGCTCGCGCTGGCCCCGGTTTGGCCGTACCTCTATTCGCTCAGCAAGGAGCCGCTCGGCGAAAAATTCTCGATTGCCACCGCGCCCGGTCTCGTGAACGCCGGCGGCACCGTCTATTCGTGGGGCTTCGCCGGTGCGAGTGGAGCCAAGAACATCGAGGGCGCCGACGAATTCCTGAAGTGGGCGACGAGTACCGACACGCTCTACGCCTTCGGCAAGGAATGGTTGAACCCGGTCCCGCGTGCATCCTCGATCGACCGCATTACGGCCGATACCTCCATCGCCGACAGCGACAAGGCCGCCATCGCGGCATTCGCGACCTCGGCGGCCGCGGGCAAGTCGATGACCATGGTGCCACAGTACAGCCAGCTCCTCGACATCCTCGGCATCATGCAGTCCGGCGTCATGTCCAATGCGATGACGATCGATCAGGCGCTGGCGGACGGACAGTCGCGCGCGGAAGCGGCGATGGCGGCTGGCTGAGGGGGGCCGGTTGACCATCGCGCGTGAGGCCCCGGCGGAAACCGCCGGGGCCATCGACATTGGCAGGCCCGGTCGCTCGTTGATCGGGATTTTGTTGACGGCGCCGGCGCTCCTCGCGCTGGCGAGCACCATGTTGTATCCGGTCGCGTGGACGGTCTGGCTGAGCCTCAACGGGCCGAACACCGCGATGCGCGGCACGCCGGATTTCCGCGGCCTCGACAATTACGGCCGCATCGCCGGCTCGACCGAGTTCCAGACCGCGCTCTGGCAGACGCTCGGCATCACGGCGGCAAGCTTCCTGCTGGAGGCCACCCTCGGCCTCGCCATTGCCCTCGCCCTGCACCGCGGCCTCAGGGGGAACAAGATCTTCCGCGCCGTCGTCGCGCTTCCGCTGATGGTTGCCCCCGTGGTCGGCGCGCTCGCCTGGCGGTTCATCTTTGCCGATGGCTACGGCATGCTGGATTCGGTTCTGGAATCTTTCGGCAGCAGTGGACCGCTCTGGTTCGCCGATGTGTGGCTCGCACGCGCGACGATCGTCGTGGCGAATCTGTGGATGGCGCTCCCCTTCGATGTGCTCGTTCTGCTGGCCGGCCTCGCGAGCCTGCCCAGCGAGCCGCTCGAAGCGGCGCAGGTCGATGGCGCCTCGGGCTGGCAGATCCTCGGCACCATCATCCTGCCGCTGCTCAAGCCGGTGATTGCGGTGATCCTCGTCGTGCGCATGGCCGACGCGTTCCGCATCTTCGACGTCGTCTATGTGTTGACCGGCGGCGGTCCGGCGAACACCACGGACGTGCTCTCCACCTACATCTACAGGCAGATGTTCACCGTCTTCGATTTCCCGGGAGGGGCGGCGGCGGCGGTTTTGCTGGTTCTGATCACCGCCGGTTTCTCGCTGCTCGCCGTGCTGCTGCTGAGGAGTCGGCAATGACCGATGGACCGGCAGCCCGCTCCAGTCTCGCCAATTGGGGAACCCAGGCCTTTCTGATCGTCGTCGCGGTCCTCGTCCTCGTCCCCATCTACTGGATCGTCTCGACCTCGGTGAAGCCGACGAGCGAGATCCTCGTCACGCCGACGACGATCCTGACGACGAGCCCGACGCTCGACCACTTCGCGGTCGCGCTCTCCGGCGACTTCCGTCGCTATCTGGTCAACAGCCTGATCGCCGCGGGCGGGGCGACCGCCATTGGGATCGCTCTCTCGGTGCCGGCGGCCTGGGGCTTTGCCAAGTTCGCCTATCCCGGCTCCAATGCGCTTCTGTCCTTTACCATCGTGACGCGCGTCTTTCCGCCTATTGCGCTGGCGCTGCCCTTCTTCCTGCAGTTCCGCAGCTGGGGTTTGATCGACACGCCGCTCGGTCTCGTCGTCGGCTATCTCCCGATCGTGCTGCCGTTGATGATCTGGATTCTAACCGGCTTCTTCCGCGACTTCCCCGATGAGATCGTCGATGCCGCCCGGATCGACGGCCTCGGCACGCTGGGGACCCTGGTACGCGTCGTCATTCCGCTGTCCCTGCCCGGACTCGGTGTCGCGGTGCTGTTCGGCTTTCTCGTCGCCTGGAACGAATTCGTCATTGCATTGACCATCACGCGAACACCCGTGGCGCAGACCATGCCGGTCGGCATCTCGACGCTGATCACGCAGTTCCAGACGCTCTGGGGAGAGATGATGGCGGTCGCCGCGATCTACCTGCTGCCGGTGCTCGCGGTCACGCTGCTGACCCAGCGCGGCCTCGTGAAGGGCCTGATGACCGGAGCGACCAAGGGGTAGCGCGGGGGGACCGAGTTCGGGCTGCCCAGCATCCGATGGCCGGCACCGTCAACGGCAGGGTGATTGACATCGCTGAGGTACGTGCCCGACCGGACGTCTCGCCGGCGCTTCTGCCACCCTTGGCAACCGCCCGGCTTTCGTGCCAGATTGGTCGCCGCTAACCGTCGGCAGGGGCTTTCAAATTAGTCCCAGAACGCTTTGGCTCCAAAACGTTTTGGCTGCCGGCGGGCGTGGGCGCGCGTCAGCGCCCTAACTGTGCGACGGGAGGACGTTAATGCACAAGACACTGCTGGCGGGAGCCTCCGCCATCGCGATCATCCTGACGTCGGCCGCGGCCGCCCAGGACCTGAAATATCCCAAGGGCGAGGGCGCGTTCAGCTGGGATGCGCTCGAGGAATTCGCCACAAGCCATTCGGATCTCGCCGGCCAGACCCTGACCATCTGGGGTCCCTGGCGCGAAGGCGGCGACCAGGAGATGTTCGAGTCGGTCCTCGCCTATTTTGAGGATGCGACCGGAATCAACGTCGAGTACGGCTCGTCCGAAAACTACGAGCAGCAGGCCCAGATCGACGCCGCTGCGGGTTCCCCGGCCAACATCACGATTCTGCCCCAGCCCGGGCTCATCGCCGACATGGCGTCCAAAGGCTACCTGACGCCGCTCAGCGACGAGCTCAAGGCGCGGGTCGAGGCGGAGCACGCGGCCGGTTCTTCGTTCGTGAGCCTCGGCACTTACAACAATCCGGACGGCGAACCGACCTTCTACGCCATTCCGTACAAGGCCGACCTCAAGTCGCTGGTCTGGTACTCGCCCGACAACTTCGCCGATGCCGGTTACGAGGTTCCCACGACCTATGAGGAACTCAAGGCCCTCACCGAGCAGATGGTCGCCGACGGCAATACGCCCTGGTGCATCGGCCTCGGCTCGGGCGGTGCAACCGGCTGGCCGGCCACCGACTGGATCGAAGACCTGATGCTGCGCTTCTATCCGCCCGAGGACTACGACGCCTGGGTGGCCAACGAGCTGAAATTCAACGATCCCAAGGTTATCGCGGTGATCGAGGAGTTCGGCTGGTTCGCCAAGGACGACGCCAAGGTGGCCGGCGGCACGGCCGCGGTCGGCACGACCGACTTCCGCGAAAGCCCGCTCGGCCTCTTCTCGGTTCCTCCGGCCTGCTACATGCATCACCAGGCCTCGTTCATTCCGTCGTTCTTCCCCGAAGGGACGGAGCTCGGCACGGATGCCGACTTCTTCTACTTCCCCGAGTCGACGGAACGCGATCTCGGCAAGCCCGTGCTCGGCGCCGGCACGCTGGCCTTCGTCACCAAGGACAGCCCCGCCGCCCAGGCCTTCCTCGATTTCCTCATGAACCCGATCTCCAACGAGATCTGGATGGCGCAATCGGGCTTCCTGTCGACGCTCAAGGCTGCCAACACCGAGACCTATGGCAACGAGACGCTGAAGGGTGAAGGCGAGATTCTGCTGAACGCGACGACCTTCCGCTTCGACGGTTCGGACCTGATGCCGGGTGCCATCGGCGCCGGCAGCTTCTGGACGGCCATGGTCGACTTCGTCGGCGGCGCCTCCGCCGAAGACGTTGCCAACGCCGTCCAGCAGAGCTGGGACACGATCCAGTAGGCGGCTAGTCTTGCTGCGGACCCGGCGCACGCGCCGGGTCCTTGAAGGGCAGTGCGGTCCGCCAGGGGAGGGGCGGTCCAAATGACCGACATAATTCAGCAGATCATCGGCGCGGCCTTTGCCATCGCGATCGCCCTGGCGGGCACGTTCGCCTATTTCTGGGGCACCAACTGGCTCCTCGACCGCTTCCTTACGCCGACGGACGCAACCGCGGCCGGCGAAGCGCAGCGCAAGGACCGGCTGAGAACCGGCATCCGGCCGTGGCTGTTCCTCTTTCCCGCCCTGCTGTTTCTGTCGGTCTATCTCGTCTACCCCGTGATCGAGACGTTCCGGCTGAGTTTTTTCGACGCAAGCGGGCGAAACTTCATCGGCCTGGCCAACTACACCTGGGCCATCGGGGACGCGAATTTCCAGCAGTCCATCTTCAACAATATCATGTGGCTGCTCATCGTCCCTTCGCTCTCCACCGCTTTCGGGCTGGTCATCGCCGTGCTCGCGGACCGGCTCTGGTGGGGCAACATCGCCAAGTCGCTGGTCTTCATGCCCATGGCGATCTCCTTCGTCGGCGCCTCGGTCATCTGGCGCTTCGTCTATGACTACCGTGGCGAAGGCGAGAGCCAGATCGGCCTGCTGAACGCGGTCGTCACCTTCTTCGGCGGTTCGCCCCAGGCCTGGATCACCGTTCCGTTCTGGAACTCCATCTTCCTCATGGTGGTGCTGATCTGGATTCAGACGGGCTTCGCCATGGTCATTCTCTCGGCCGCCTTGCGGGGCGTGCCGGAGGAAACGCTCGAAGCCGCGCGCATCGACGGCGCCAACGGCTTCCGTATCTTCTTCGACATCATGATCCCGCAGATCTGGGGCACCATCGTCGTCGTCTGGACCACCATCACCATTACCGTGCTCAAGGTTTTCGATATCGTCTACGCAATGACGAACGGCGAATTCCAGACGCAGGTGCTCGCCAATCTCATGTATCGCTGGATGCTCATCAGCGGCGATTATGGTCGCGGCTCGACGTTGGCGATCATCATCAT